>CAYUDC010000111.1:0-9121 GCA_964443415.1 uncultured Chitinophaga sp.
ACCATTACCCTCACGGCACCAACATAGTCTTTGATATTTACGGTATGTTGCTTTTGTTGTCCGGCTTCTACATGAAATGGACCAATAAATTGAATAGCGGGTTTAAAGCGTTTGGCTTTATTGTCTTTTGATTTTTTATTGAGCCCTTCGTCGCCACCAATGCTTAGGTTGCGGTTAAACTGGGCGCCGAAGGCGCCCATCACGTAGTCGTACATATCCCATGTTTTAACGCCAAGCGCCTCCTTGGCATAAAAATGTGCATGTGGGTCGGGCGTTTTAAAACGGGTTAAGTCGAGCAAGCCCTCATCAACAATGGCCAGTGTATACGTCATTGCCCTGCCTGCTGCCTCCGATACCGTAACAGTATTATTTTCATCCGGCCTAATCTGGTCTTTCATGGCAATCACTGGCTTTAAGATGCTAGCAGGATCTTCTACTTTTATCGGGAGCATGCCATATAACCTAATCGGCAAGTCGTTTTCTACTTGCGCATGAGGTTGAACCAAAGTAACATGTGCAAACACATTTGGCAACATATCTTTGGTTATGTTAAAACTATAACTGGTTTGTCCTTTGCTTGCCTCAATCCAATGGGTAGCAATAATACCAGAGCCATTTTCTATGCTCAATAAGGCACGCCCAGCTTGTGGGGTTGGCAAAGTAATAGTAGCCTTTTCGCCCACATTAAAGGTAGACTTGTTTAATGAGAAGGTTAATATACTCGCATCTGTGCTGCCCTCTCTTTGAGGTCTGCCAGCCCATCCGGGCCAATCCATATAAAATGCCTTACCACTGCTATGCCCCTCCTCATCTGTTACGATCATCAGGTAACGACCCCATTCTGGATAATCTACCCTAAAGTTAAAATCGGCCTTACCATTCACCAACTCAATGTCTTCTGCTATCAGTTGGTTATATTCTTCTCCATTGGCATAATTGCTTAAATCATCTTCACTACGATCCCACCACCAACGCCAATTAATTTTAAGCACTCTAACTTGTGCCTTTCTCCTGCCTTGCTTTAAGTTTCCATCAGGCGACACACATACAATTTTAACAGTATGATTGGTGTCTGTTAACAGCATGCCTCTGGCTACATCACCCTTTGGCATTCTAAAGCCTATAAATGATTTGTATGGATAATAAGGTATCTGAAACCTATCCACACTAAAGTTTCCTCCTGGTTCAAATACTTTGGTAACAATATTGGCATTGAGCATGCCAGCAGGCTCATCTTCTAAGTTAATATCTAAGTTAATATTTGCCTCACCATTGGCATCTAACTTTCCTTCGAAAATGGTATTGGCTTCGGCACTAAACTTACGGGTAGGGTTATCAAACACAAAATCAGGGAAACGCTTAAAGCTAGTAGTTGCCGCAGATAAGGTGGCTTCTACTTTTGCATCTAAACCATCGGCAATGGCGCCATGTAGCCAACGCGATTTTAACTTACTGCTTAAGGTTTGTCCTTTTTCTAAATACGCCTTGGCAAAGTTCAACTCAATTTTTAATCGGTTGGGCATTACTGTTTCTATGCGCAAAGATTTGCTAAAAGTGCTTCCACCAGCTTTCACCTTCACCATCCACGTACCCGTTGGCGCCTCCATATCGGTGGCAGTTCTAAAGTCGTAAAAACCATTAAGGCCATGATTGTTTACGGTTCTTCTGGTGAGTGTTCCCATCGGATTATATAACTCCATGGTTACAGGATGTCCGCTAGGTAGTGATTTAAGTTTATCTTCTAAAATAAATGTGAGATACAATGAATCACCAGGGCGCCACACACCGCGCTCTCCATAAATAAATCCTTTTATGCCTTTTTGAACCAAATCGCCGCCAATATCAAATTGACTTAGATTAAGCGCAGAGCCATCGTCTAACTTTAAGTAAGCCCTTTGTTCTTTGTATTTAGCAATGGCAAGAAATGGTTTGCGGCTATAGTTAATTTTAACCATTCCATCGCCATTGGTACTTCCTGTATTAATAATTTGTTGTTGGTAATCTAAAAGCTCTATGCTCACCCCACTCATTGGCTTGGTGCTAATAAGGTTGGTTACAAAAAACATCAACTCGTTGTTGCTACCTTTTTTTGCAATCATCCCAATATCCGATGCCATCAAGTTTTTGGTAGCCACCTTATCGGCGGTATAGTAACTGTTGTGGCAAGGATTATTTCTCTCATTCCAGTTATAGCCACTCCAATCATAATCCTCTTCTGCATAATCCCAAAAGCTAGCATCTGCTTGTTGCGGTGCATCGCCATCCCAACTAGAGTTATCAAGCTTTTCCATTTCAGACTCTACTTCTTGAATGGTGGTATCCATGCCTTCGCAACGGTAGAGCGAGTAAGATTTTTTAAAGGATAGCTTAACTTGGTAAATGGCACCTGGTTCTGTCCTAATAAGCTCATCTAAATCTAGGCTAAACGTATTGGTTTTCCTAAGGTCGAGCAGCTTGTCTCCATCTAAGCGAATCATCTTTTTAAGAACAGGCCTTCCCACACGAATCATTTCGTTAGAGCCATTTAAATCGTTTACCTGAAGAAACTGGGTAACATTGTTTTCAAACACCTTGATAATGGTTACATCTACCGCAGAGAGAGAGGTGGCTTCAAAAGGCAATCTTAATTGGTTGCTCGAAGGAAGAATAGCCCCTTTACCAATAAACTTTACTGAAGGCAGATTATCGGCAAAATCTAAGTCGAATACCGCATTTTGCTTGAGCTTATAGCCAAGGATATTTTGAATACCAGTGTGCACATAAATTCTTTGTGTACCAGAGAGAGAAGTATTTGGATAACATTTTACCATGTGTCCATCTACCGAAAACTTAAGCTCTGTGCCGGCAGCAGGCGCTGTAGGCTGATTGAGTGTAATTAAACCCGTTAGGTCTTGGTTGGCCATAATCGGGTCAGAAAAATAAATAGAGACATATTGCGAACCATCATTCACCACCTTGGCATTAAGGGCGCTGAAATCGCCTAGCGCAGGAATGGTTAATACATGTTCGCCTTTGATATCTATACCCAGTGGACTACCATCCCAGCTTACTTTCACCTCGCTTGCTTTGGTTTTCCTTAGAATGCTATCGGCATAATAACGGTGACTTCTCTTATCGGCAGCATGCTCCCATTTGATGTGAAATGATTTTCCTTCTTGGCTAATAGCAAGCAATTGCTCAATCTTTTTCTCGTCTTCGGTATCGGCAGTTAAGAGGGTTCCGCTCACGCGTTGGTAAATGAGTTTAGTTCTATCGATGGCTTCGAAAATTGGAGGACTTACTTCAAAAGTCTGCTTAATCACATTGAAATGAAACGGAAACTCTTCGAGCTCTGTAGACACATCAATGATTTTCTCCAATAAAAAAGTAGCTTCATATTCTTGCCCCGAGGGCAATGGTGCTGCAGGCTTAAACTCGATGGTACTCGCATCAATCCAGCGAGCTTCTCCTTCAATAGAAGGTTCGAAAGAAAACACTTTTGCGATGTCACCAATTTTTGAGCTATCAGAAAAGTTTCCTGCCAATTGAATTTTGATGCTAGACTCTCTAGAAATTTGTCCGCTAGTGTATGCGCTAATATAGCTGGCAAAGGCAGGATTAATTCGGGTTCTTTTCTTTACAGCATCTTTGGCTGTCAGAAAATAAATCCCAGCACCAACGATAAGGGTGCCAAGAATAAGGTAGGCAGGTTTTTTAAGCAGGGTCTTAAAAAAAGAGTTGGATAGGTTCATGAAGGTGGGTTGAATTTAATTAGCGGAAAATAAGAGAATTAAACAAAAAAAAACAGCCCAATTCCTCAGGCTGTTTTTTATTCGGTTCGAACCGATGAATTATTTAGCGTAATTTACGGAACGCTTTTCTCTGATTACCGTAATCTTAATTTGACCAGGGTAGGTCATTTCTTTCTGAATTCTTTGCGACATATCGATAGACATTAAGTCGGCTTGCTCATCACTTACCTTCTCGCTTTCTACCATTACACGTAATTCGCGACCAGCCTGAATGGCAAATGCTTTTTCTACTCCATTGTAACTTAGCGCAATATTTTCTAAGTTTTTCAAACGCTTCATGTAGTTTTCTGAGTCTTCGCGGCGAGCGCCAGGCCTAGAGCCAGAGATGGCATCGCAAGCTTGAATGATAGGCGCCAACATCGTTTTCATTTCTATCTCGTCGTGGTGAGCACCGATGGCATTTACCACTTCCCAGTTTTCTTTATACTTCTCGGCAAGCTTCATACCCAACAAAGCATGTGGTGTTTCGGCATCGTCATCTGGCACTTTACCAATGTCGTGTAAAAGTCCGGCACGTTTAGCCAGCTTAACATTGAGCCCTAATTCGGCAGCCATAGTAGCACAAAGATTGGCTACTTCTCTACTGTGTTGCAATAGATTTTGTCCGTACGAACTGCGGTAACGCATGCGGCCTACCATTCTAATAAGTTCTGGATGCAAGCCGTGTATTTGAAGGTCTATACAGGTGCGCTCACCAATCTCTACAATCTCTTCGTCTATTTGCTTTTTGGTTTTGGCTACAATCTCTTCGATGCGGGCAGGGTGAATTCTACCGTCGGTTACTAGGCGATGTAAGGCCAAGCGCGCAATCTCTCTGCGGATTGGATCAAAGCAAGATAAGATAATGGCTTCTGGGGTATCATCTACAATAAACTCCACACCCGTTGCGGCTTCTAAGGCACGGATATTTCTACCTTCTCTACCAATGATTCTACCTTTGAGTTCGTCGCTTTCGATGTTAAACACGCTCACCGAATTTTCGATGGCCTGTTCTGCAGCGGTACGTTGGATAGTACCAAGTACAATTTTCTTTGCCTCTTTTACTGCGGTTAAGCGGGCTTCATCGGTAATGTCTTTGATACGTGATAATGCTTCGCTGCGCGCTTCTTCTGTGAGGGTTTCAACCAATTGCTTTTTGGCTTCATCTGCAGATAAGCCTGCAATTTTCTCTAATTGCTTCACTTGGTTGTTCAGAAACTTTTCGGCTTCTTCTTTTTTCTGAGCCACTACGGCCATTTGCTTCTCAAGACTTTGTTTGATGGCATCCAACTCAGAGTCTTTACGTTGGTTGCTTTCTATTTTTTGCTTGAGGGTGTTCTCCATTTGTTTCAGCTTGTTTTCTTCTTTTAGAATTTGCTGATTGCGTTGCGACACTTCTTTGTCGTGCTCAGATTTAAGCTGCAAGAATTTTTCTTTAGCCTCTAGCAAGCGGTCTTTTTTCATAACCTCTGCCTTTTCTTCGGCCTCCTTAAGAATTGATTGAGCTTTTGATTTTTGAAGGTTGTTTATCACAACCCACATAACAGCAGCGCCGGCTCCAAGTGAGAGCATGGCGGTGATGATTAATGCTAAGTAATTTTCCATTTGGTACGTTTATTGGGTTTAAACGTTGCCAAACCATTGTTACAATTGAACTTTTGCCAGCAATTCTTGTATGGCTAGCAGCTCTTTATCGAGTAACGTATCGCTTTGATTGGCCTTCTCTTTTAGTCGAAGGTTCTCTGTAGCGAGTTCCAAGGTGAGCATTGCCAGTGCGTCCCTTTGGTCTTTCAGGTTAAACTGTTTGGCATACTGCATCAGTTTCTCCTGAATGAGTTTTCCAGCAAGCCTTACTGTTTCCTCTTCTGTTTCGTCAACAGTGAGAGGGTAAGACCTTCCGGCTATATGGATGTTTATCGAAAGCTCGTTCAAGTGTTGTCAGACAATTGGTTTAACAACTTAAGGCATTCATCTATCTGGCGAATATAACCGCTGAGGTATTTTTTTAACGCAGCGGCATCTTGTCCTTCTAAATGAATTCCATCAGCAAGTTTACTAATTTTATTTCTTTCTTGTGCAATTTCCTCTCTTTTTCTGGTTTCGTCTAGCAATTGCTGCAACTTTTGGTTTTCGGCTTTTGCGCTTTCGAGTTCTTTTTGCAAGGCGTTTTGCACTTGCATGAGTTTTACCAGCTTTAACTTAATGAGGGAAGCTTGCTCTGCTCTGTTCATGATTATCCTCTTAAAACAGCTCCTACTTCTTTTTGAAAGTTTTGGATCAGTTTACTCATTACGCCCTCAATTTCTTGGTCGGTAAGTGTTTTTTCGTCGTCTTGCAACATAAAACTCAGGGCATAAGATTTTTTGCCTGCCGCAAGCTTGTCTCCTTGATACACATCAAACACATTGATTTCTTTGAGTAGCTTAGGTTCAGTTTTAAGGGCAATTTTCTCTAGGCTGCTATATGCCACATTGGCTTCTAACTCCATAGATAAATCTCTTCTAACCGCTGGGAAAATAGAGATGGGCTTCAATTTAAACTTACGATCTTGGGCCAATTGCAGCAACAAATCGAGGTTTATATCTGCATACCACACAGGCTTGTCGAGGTCGAAAGCCTTGGCCTCCTTGACATTGAGTTGCCCAAAGCTAGCCAATAACTGTTTTTTAACCGTAAGTTGTGCGGCTTGTTCAAATCTATCGTCTGCCTCAAAGGTGTATTGAAAACCAGTGACACCAGTGAGTTTGAGCACTTGCTCCAAAACTCCTTTTAGGCTAAAGAAGGTAAAATCTGTCTTAGGCTGATTCCATGATTCTGGATGTTTCTTACCGCAAATGGCGATGGCCAAATGTTTGTTTTCTTGGTAACTCTTTAGGTCTTCGGCAACACCCTGTCGGTGGTAAGTCTTTCCAACCTCATAAAACTTTAGATTTTGGTTTTTGCGGTTGTGGTTATACTGCAAAGCCTCGAGCATGCTAAATCTAAAATCTAATCGCATCACTTCTAAATCTTGGCTTAAAGGATTAAGCAAGGTTACAGCATGGGCCAATTGGTCTTGGTTAAAATAGCTGCTTTTGGTGAGAGAGTTGGTGGCAATTTCTAAAAAGCCATTGTGACTTAAATACGCACAAATTCGTTCTTTGAGGTTTCGTCCCTTTTCGCTTTCGCTAAATGTCATGGCCGATTTTATGTCATGCCCCATCTCTATTTGGTTCAAACCGTAGATTCTAAGAATTTCTTCTGTTACATCTGCTGGCCTGGTAACATCTACACGATAAGGTGGCACGCTTAAACACCATTGCTCATTGGTTTTTTGGGTGATGGCAATGTCTAATCGGTTCAAAATATTTTCTAAAACCTCTTCTGGAATTTCTTTTCCTATAAGGGCATTATTTTTTTTCGGGTTGAACCAAACCTCGCGATGCGGTTCTGGCTGCGGATAAACATCGATGAGCGCAGAGGCAATGCTGCCACCTGCTAATTCTAAGATAAGCGCCGCAGCGTGCATCAGCACAGGGATGGTACTATTTGGATCAGTGCCTCTTTCAAATCTAAAGCCTGCATCGGTATGAAGGCCGTGGGCTTTGGCCGCTTTTCTGATAGTGGCTGCATCAAACCAAGCACTTTCTAAAAACACGTCTTTGGTTTGGGCATGAATACCAGAATGCATTCCGCCAAACAAACCTCCTAAAGCCAAAGGTTTTTGGGTGTCGGCAATCATACACTCTATGCCTTTTAATTTGCGTTCCACTCCATCTAAGGTTACAAAAGGCTCGTTTGCCTCAGCGGTTCTCACCACAATTTTATTGCCTGTAATAGCGCTTGCATCAAAGGCATGAAGCGGTTGACCCCAAGTATGCAGCATGTAATTGGTGATATCTACCACATTATTGATGGGATTGATGCCAATGGCTTTTAGCCTATGCTGCAACCATATAGGCGAATTGGCAATACTCACATTTTTAATAAGCAATCCACTGTATCTAAGCCCACCACTATTAGGAGCAATTTCTACTTCTATCGGTTGAGAGCTATCTAGCATTAAAGCTGGCACGGATGGCATTTGTAAGTTTAAGCCAAGGGCTTTTAAATCTCTGGCAACTCCGTAGTGGCTGGCAGCATCGCCACGGTTGGCGGTAAGCCCAATTTCTAGGATATGATCTGAATAGGTTTCGAAATATTCGGCAGCAGGCTTGCCTGGCTCGTAATGAGCAGGCAATACTAAAATGCCATCATGACTTTCGCCTAAGCTAAGTTCATCTTCTGCACAAATCATCCCTTCGGAAACTTCTCCACGAATTTTAGCCTTCTTGATTTCGAAAGGTTCTCCTTTGGTGGGGTAAACGGTGGAACCAACAGTGGCCACTAATACTTTTTGACCGGCCGCCACATTAGGAGCACCACATACTATTTGTTTGGGCTCTGTTTCTCCAATATTTACTTTACAAACCCTAAGTTTATCGGCATTGGGGTGTGGTTCGGCAGAAAGCACTTCTCCTATCACAATCCCTTTAAGACCGCCAGGTATGGAGTGATACTCACTCACATCTTCTACTTCTAAGCCACAACCCGTGAGCATAGCAGAGATTTCATCAACAGATGCTTGTGGCCCAATAAAATCCTGAAGCCACTTATAACTAATTCTCATGTATATTTTTTGCTACTAATGTTTAAGCAGGCGAAAATAAGATTTTATGTAAGTCTTTTCTAATCTCTGCGCGAAGTGTTTAATTTGTTGCCAACATGAAAAAAACCTTAGTGGTGGGAGCCACCCCCAATCCGGATAGATATTCCTTTATGGCCACAGAAATGTTAAGTGCTTATGGTCACTTGGTTGTGCCCTTTGGCATCAGAAAAGGTTTTATTGGAGAGCATGAAATTAAAAATGAATGGCCAACAGAGAGCGATTTTGACACCATTACCTTGTATTTAAATCCTGCCATGCAAGAAGATTACAAAGTAAAAATAATGCAATTGCGCCCCAAAAGGGTTATTTTTAATCCGGGTACCGAAAACCCTAGCTTCGAAAAAGAGTTATTAGAAAATGGGATAACACCCATTGAAGCCTGCACCTTGGTGATGTTAAGAACAGGACAATATTAAAATAAATAGAATACCATGAAAAAGATAGGATTGATTTGCATGTTGATGGCTGTGATGGCAGCCTGTACTTCCCCAAAAGAAAAGGCCCTCAAAGAGATTAAGGGCTTAGAGCAAAACGACTCTGCTTTTAGTGAGTCCTTGATGAGTGAAATAAAGGCTAAGTATTTGGCCTTTGTAGAGAGTTACCCAGATGATGAGGCCAGTCCATTATTTTTATTAAAGGCAGCTCAACATTCGATTGTATTAAA
>CAYUDC010000112.1:0-8765 GCA_964443415.1 uncultured Chitinophaga sp.
CCATTCTTTGCCACGTACACAATCTGCATCGGTTAAAATAAAATAAGGTGCTTTGGCATAAGTTACACCAAGCGTAATCCCCTCTTTCTTGTTTCCTTTGGGAGCAAGCTTTGACAGCGACAATAGGCTAATACTATAATCCGTGTTTGCTTCTATAAATTGCTGCACTATCTGGGCAGTATCATCCTCAGAATGGTCGTCGATGACTATAATTTCGAACTTCTCTTTAGGGTAATCTTGTGATAGGATACTATTTAAACAAGCTTCAATACAATGGGCTTCATTGCGCGCAGGAATCATCACCGTAAAGGTATGCTGCGAGGGAAGCTTTGGGTCAACCCGAACCTTTATTAACCACCACCCTATGGCATAAATGAGGATGAGTAAAAAATAACCCAACAACAAAACCAAGGATATAATTAAAAATACTGGCATTACTTTGCTTTATAAATAAAATACAAACCAGCCATGGCTGGCAACAACATGTTCATCATCCAGAGCGAATAGGCCGATAAAAGAATGCCAATGCTATGATTACTAAACATAGAGAAAAACCACAAGGCACTTGCTCCCCTCAACCCTATTTCTAACAACAAAAAAGAAGGCACTACAGACTGTACAAAGAATGTTCCAGCCAGGCAAGCAATGGCATCTGCAAGCGAAACATCAACTTTATAAAAATGTAATAACAAGATGTATTGCGAAGTAAATACTATATATCTTAACAATGAGATATTTAAAATTTGCCATAACTCTATGCTAGAAAAATCTCCAAAAACTGCTAAGTAATTCTTAAACTTTTGAAGCCATTTGATGCGCATTACATAAGGATACAACCAAGCCAATTTTAAGTAAAGCAACACAGATATTAGTATGAGTGCAATGCCTAAAATCACCATCCATTGTTGTTTAAAAAAGGTATCTCCAAATACATACAGTGCATAAGCACCAAACATGCAGGTAACCAATACTTGCGCCGTATGACCAATAACTGTAGCCAAAGAGCCTTTTATTTTATTTAATACTTGCAAGTGTATCACCCTTCCTGCAAAATCGCCTATCTGATTGGGTGTAATTATATTGAGTGTGGCTCCTGAAAACACAGCTTTTACAGCTATTTTGTAACTAAGCAACTCGTACTTACTAATAATTTTTTGCCATTTAAAAGCCTCTAAAGCCCAGTTAATAATGCCCAAGAAGGTTGCAGCTATTAAATATCGGGTTGACCCAAAGGCGCCGTCTCGTTTAAACTCCATAAACAACCTATCGATATCGTAGGCTACAAAAAGTTTATAGAAAACAAATGCACTCACTGGTAGCAGCAAGAAAATTCTTAATGCTTTAAAGTGTTTGTTATGTGATTTGGTTTGAAACAAGAGGGCGAATAACTATGTTTGACAAAGAAACAACTCCCTACTGCTTTTAACAAATTATATGGCATGAAAGCCCAACAAGAACGTATTATTTTAGGTATCGACCCTGGAACAACTGTCATGGGCTATGGAATCATTCGTTCGGTGGGCAAAACCAATGAAGTACTAACCCTTGGTGTTTTAAAATTAGACAAATACACCGATTACGCATTAAAGCTCAAGAAGATTTTTGATCGCACGGTAGGTTTAATAGACGAATATAAGCCAGATGAATTAGCCATTGAAGCGCCTTTTTTTGGCAAGAACGTACAAAGTATGCTTAAGCTAGGCAGGGCGCAAGGCGTAGCTATTGCAGCTGCTATGAGCAGAGAACTCTCGGTGGTTGAATATGCACCAAAAAAAATAAAACAAGCCATTACAGGCAATGGTAATGCCACTAAAGAGCAAGTGGCAAGTATGTTGCAACACCAGCTAAAATTTGATTTTAACCAACAATACTTTGATGCCACAGATGGATTGGCGGCTGCTTATTGTCATTTGGTTCAAAACAAATTGGGAGAATCCGACAATAACACAAGCAAAAAAGCCATTCCAGCTAAAAAGAAAAAGGCCTCCTCGTGGGAAGCCTTTGTGAATCAAAATCCGGATAAGGTGAAGAAAAAAAGTTAGTCTTCTGCCTTAAAAGCTGTTTGAATTTCTTTTGCCAACGCGGCCAATTCTTCTTGAGACAAATTGAGTTTAGGATTGGCAAAATTCATTTGCTCCATGGTTTCAAAAGGAATTAAATGAATGTGTGCATGCGGCACTTCTAGGCCAATAACACAAACGCCCACTCGCTTCTTTGTAACTGTTTTAAGTGCCTCGGCAACCATTTTGGCAAACATTTGTAGTCCAAGGTAGGTTTCGTTTGGCAAATCAAACAGATAATCTACCTCTTGCTTTGGTATAACAAGTGTATGCCCGTAGGTAAGCGGACGAATGTCTAAGAAGGCGAGGTAATCGTTGGTTTCAGCTACCTTATGACAAGGCAATTCTCCATTGACAATTCGAGTGAATATACTGGCCATTATAAACTAATTGAAAGTACTTCAAGTTTTATTTTTCCGGCAGGAATGGTTACTTCGCAAACATCGCCTACCTTTTTATTCATGAGTGCTAAACCAATGGGTGATTTAAACGAAATCTTACCAGTTTTTAGATCGGCTTCTTTTTCGTTTACCAAGGTATATACAATTTCTTTTTGAGTATTGTGGTTAAGCACCTTCACCTTGGTAAGCATCATCACTTGATTGGTGTTGAGCTTAGACTCGTCGATGATTCTGGTTTTGGTAATAAGGTCTTCGAGTTTTGCAATTTTTGCTTCTAGTAAACCTTGGTCTTCCTTGGCAGCATGGTATTCTGCATTCTCGCTTAAATCTCCTTTATCTCTGGCATCAGCAATTTGCTTAGAAATAAAAGGTCTTTGAACATACTTTAAATCGTGTAATTCTGTTTGAAGTTTCTCTAAACCTTCTTTGGTAACGTAATTAATTTCTGACATATTCTGATTGCTATTAAAATAAAAAGAAACGTTCCACTTGAGGAGTGAAACGTTTCTAATACGATACGAAAATATAAAATTTTATCCTTTTTTGCTGCCTATTGCTAATCTAATTCCAACCGTATGCATTCCGTTAAAGAAACGAGTTGGGGCGTAAGCGTAGTCTAGTGCAAATGAAGTTCCTGATTTAGAAACAGGCATTTGAAAAGTACAACCTGTCCAGATGCCATACACTGGTGAGTTATAAGAAGGATTAGCTGGGTCATCTTTAAATGCTTTTTCCTCTCCGATATAGTTGTAACCCGTTCTTAACATAAACATGTTTTTATAAGAATACTCCGCTCCAAGTCCATATACATTAGATTGGAAGGCGTTGTAATTAAAGTTAAAAGAACCTGTTAGTTTATGGTTATACGTTTCGTTGTTTTGATCCAATCTGATGTCGTAACCCAAACCGATGTTAACCAAGGTAGGTAAGTTAAATTTATCTGCAGCAAATAGTGCTTTTCTATCAGCACCAGTAGCTTGGTTGATAGAACGGAAAGATAAACCAGCACCTTCGTATTTTAAGTCGGCACCAATATTTCTCATTGAAATTCCTAACCTAAAATCTTCTTTTTTAATTTTAGCATTTGGTCTTTTGGTATTTAGATTAGTTTGGTACTGCACACCAAAATCGAAGGCTACGCCTTGGGCTTTTACGTCTTGGATACCTTCCGAAACAATTCTTAACAAGAATCCACCGGTGATACTATTAGAGAATTTTCTAGCATACGCAGCAGAAACGTTTAGTACCTGTGGGCTAAAGTTAGGTAAAGTACCATCAGGGTTAGAATAGGTGGTAATAGGAATATCACCTAAATCCCAGCTAGCAAAGCCCAAACCAATTACACCACCTTCACCTTTTTCACCCACTTGCTGAGCCAAACCAAAATTATTGATGTTTACACCAGAACCTTGTAAAAACGACATTCTAGAGAAAACAACTTCTGTGCTTGGGGCATAAGCCAAACCAGCGATATTTAAGTTAAAGGATTCTAAACCTCTTACCGAAGCGGTGTTAATGCCACCATATCCAGCAGAGCGGGCATAGGGATTAACTGTGAGTTGGGTTGCACCAGAACCACCAGCTCTATCTGGGTTACCAGCAAATGCTTGCACCGATAAGAGCAGCATGCCAACCATTCCAATTTTGTATAACGATCTTTTCATCTTAGTAATTTTTTTGAGTTGATATCCGGAGGCCGAGGCCTCCGGAATAATTATTTTTAGAAAGTATCAAAATCTACAGGTCTCATGATACCAAACCACTTAATCACGCGCTCACCCATTCCATCGGCATACACGTGGATAAGGTAAACACCACTTGAAATTGGCACATTGGCATCATTCTTTAAGTCCCAATCAACAAATGTTCTGGTATCATCATCTTTTCTGATACGTCTTACCAAATATCCGCCTTGAGTGTAGATAGAGATAACGCACTTCTTAGGAAGATTGATAATCTTTACACGGTTGTCTAATTGGTTGGTTGGATCTTCATAACCAGCATAAGCGTAATAAGGATTAGGCGTAATAGATATTAAATCTAAAGCACTCTTCATTACATCTTTGGCACCTTGAACAGGCGCTAAATTTTTGGTTGAGAACTGATACAAAGGTAAACCGCTTGTATCGTTAGCTGCTGCATCAAAAGAGAACTTTTGAGCGTAAGGGCGTTTCACGTTAATATCAATGGTTACTTCATTTGGAATACCACCAATATCATTCAAGTTACCTAACTGAACTCTAGGATCAGTTAAAGTCATGCTCACCCACATGGCTTGAGAGAATACACAACGCTTGTTAGTAATAGCTTGTGTGTTATTTTCTATCAAGGTAAATAAAGAATCATAATTCTTACACTCATCATAGCGTGGGCCACGGTAAACCGAGTTAGCACCTAATCTTAGGCTCTTAGTACCCATCACATAGATATGGTGCTTTCCACCAAAGATATAATCTAAACCAGCTGTTGGCGTATTTCTAAACAAAGTACTAGTTGGATTCCAAATCATATCAGCACCATTATCTAGTGGTAATGAAGAATCTTCTGCAAATAAGATATTTAAGCGTTCTCCGGTTTCTTTGTTGATAGCATATCCTGGGAACCAACCTTTACCAGTTCCATCTCCGTCTGGTTTACCATCTTTACCTACCGATGGTGATTTTCTGCGGTTCATTTTAGCAGCACCTCCAATTGTGGTAGCAGGATTTTCTCCAGCCTCTAATACGATACAACGAGACCATTTTGATTTATCACCGGTGATAACCACTTGTACACTTTGTAAATCTATCAATGGATTATCAGCAGAGTAACCACCATTACCATTTGGAGCCCAAGCTGGACCATAAGAAGGCGTAGGCAGAATAGATCTTGCAGCTAAACCGTAAGGCGCCCAAGTTCCATCTAATACTTTATTGTATTGTCTTCTAGGATCTATTGGAGTACCACCCGAAGCAAAGTCGTGCTCAGAAGGATTATTAAAGGTTGGGGTTCCTGTATTACCAGATCTAATCCAGTTAAATGGTGGTAAAGCAATTACTTCATCCGGAATACCAGTTAACCATCTTTGAGTTGGGTTACCAAAAGAAATAGAAGCACTCACAAAACCATTGTCTTGATCTGTTTGGTTAAATGGTTGACCAGGGCCTACCACTTGGCTTACGGTGATAGCCAAACCTAAATCACCAAATACTTGCTCATTTGGAGAGTTAATCGCACGCTCACCTTTATAAACCTGACCAGTAGTAAGGTTAGTTAAGGTCCAATAGGCAGCACTTGAAGTTAAGGTATCAGCCTTTACTGTAGAAGCAGAGCTATCAAAGAAACGTAGTTCGAAGTCGGCCAACGGCAATTTAAATGGATCAATTACTCTTACTTTAACAGGTCCAGCGGCTCTTTCGTAGGTAGGTGCAGCTGCAAAATAAGGGGCAATTAACGCTTTCTCAATGCTGGCTTTGCTTAATTTAAGTACATTACCATCGTTTCCAATACCACTGATTCTAGTGATTTCTGGTCCATCACCAAAACTAGCGTTAAGGTCTGTTCCCATTCCTCTAGCTAAAGGTTTATGCGGATTGGCAGTATACACTTTAATCGCATCTCCGTTAATCATTTTTCTACCAGGTAAATACTGAATAGCATCTTCAGGGCAATTATCGGTAGCAGCATAGGCCACTAATAAGAAATAGTAGTTTTGGAAGTTTACCAATGTAGGGTCAGACTCTACAGAGAAAGCGTCTTTGGTAATGCGGAAAGAATGTTTGATACCATCATCCGTACCATTTACCATGATTTTCTTTACAGAACCTAAATCTGGATCATTCACAATATTTACAATCATTTTGTTACCATCTTGGATATCACATTGTGCTACCAATTTGGCCTCTTCTTGATTATACAAATCACTAGGTATTGAGCTTCTCTTTAATTGGAAAATTTGATACCCTTGGAATTTATATTTGGTAAACTGAGAACATAAACCAGCAGATGAATCGATGTACGATTCGGTTCTACCGTAATCTGGAATGGTTAAGATAAGTTCTCTATCCAACTCCACGATATTCATTTCTGGTACACGAGGTCCATCTAGAATTTTGAAGTTGTTTTTAAATAATACAAACGCTTTATCACTGGCTTCTTTTAATAAGTTAAATGAACCAGTAGCTCCACCTGTAGTAGCTCTTGCCCAAACTACAGCCACAGTTACTTCATTTTTAGAACCTGGTAATAAGCTAAACGGACCAGATACTTGCAAGAACCTTCTATCTTGAGGGGTGTTACCAGCTGTTCTTTCTGTCCAGTTTTCGCGGCCAGCAGGATCTGATAAACCAGGGAACATAAAGCTGGCGGTGTCTGTTCCACCTCTACCATTACCACCATAAGTAATACTTAAACCATCTTTCCATCTACCGTTAAGGTAATTCCAGTAGTGCTCAGGTCTAGATGGATTACCTGTAACAGAGAAGTCGTTGTTATAATAAACAAATTTTGTCAAGCCAATTTCAATGGTATCAGTCCCTACAATTCTTTTTGGTCCTTCAAAGAAGTTTACACCCACACTTGGAGGATTTAAACCATATCCCAAAATACCTTCATCGTTGTCATCACCATTGTAGCAAATACCAAGATTACGTTTAACGTCACACTCTACATAGTCATCTGCATAGTTACCAAGGTCGGCATCTACCCACTGACCAAAGATACAAGAGTCGATGATATCAGAACTTCTATTATAAATAGTGGTTCTGTAAAAGGTCATGTTATTTACCTCATCAGAAGTAGAGAAAGCAAAACTTTGGGTGTGTAGTTCTAATCCTAATGGCAAACCTTCAGACTCTGAGTGAATATTTCCTTTATCGTTGTAAATGGTGTACAACATCATATCAGGAATATTTGATAATTCGTTTTGGTCGAAAGTTGGAAAATCACCAGACTCTGGCTCATACAAACCATCTCCGTTATTATCAAAATAAGGAGCTAAATACTGAGCTTCTGCAAACCCTTCAGCACCTGTACCAGGCCATGTAGCGATGGCATCAATAGCATTTCCCCAATTGGCAGTATCTACAGCAAAAGTTTCGATTTCTGTAAGGGTAATTTTCCAAATTTTATCATAGAATTTACAACGCTCAGCGGTAATAGAGGCTGAACCATCTGTTGCCAAAGCTCCAGGATAGTAGTCGTTACCACTTTGACGGTAGGTTTGCGCTGCAATTCTTAAGTTACCTAAAGTAACGCCACCAATCCAAAGTGCACCAGAAAATAAAGAGTGCTTTGGTGTATTTCCAGGCTCTACTTTGGGAATTTCGTACCTAGCATTTTGAAGGTTCCACCAAACGTCTCCACCATTTAGAATGGTAGTTCTTACGTTGTTTAGGTCTAAATCTTTTTGTTGGGTGGCTGCCGCACAACCTGCACCAAATTTGCGCAATGCTGGTTTTTTGCCCGACTTAGGTAAACCTATGTTTTCTCTTGCCTGAGCAAACTGAAAACCAAATAGAAGGGTTAGCAGCATCGCTGCCTTCATCCAATTGATTAATGTAACATTATTCTTTTTCATGATCTTCTTTAATTGTTTTTAAGTCTTAGAAATACAGGGCAGCTCCAAGACGTGCGGTACGAGGTAATGCAAAACGGTCAGGGTTTACCATTCTGATATTGTATAAGTCAATGTATGACTGTGTATTGGTTGCAGACTCAATTTGCTCTTGTGCAGCAGGTGATGCCAAGAAACCATCAGTGTAGGCAGATCCAGTATATCTAAATACGCTTGTTATGTTTGCTGTATTTAATACGTTCTGAACCATAAAGAACACCCTTAATCTGTAATTTACTGTAGAACCATCTACTTTCTTACTTTTGAAGGTATAGTTTTTATCTACGTTTAAGTCTACTGTGAATTGAGGCGGTAAGTTAGCACCATTGATAGTACCTCTAATTGGAGAACGAACCACCACACCACTTTGTACACCACCTGGAGTTGGGTTCAACTCTTGAGTATAAGGTCTTCCAGAGTAACCAGCAAAGTTGATATTGAAACCTGCATTTTCGAAAATCTTTTTACCATTTACAATCGGACCATTGTAGTCTTTTCCTTCTTTGTAGTGGTAATCGAATACTGCTTTCAACGTATGGCGTGTATCAAAATCAAGTGGGAAGATGGTACGTAATGTACCTAAACCAACTTGCACCAATGAGCTACTTGAGTTAGCATTTGAACCTGTACCATCAGCAAATTGTAATTGGTAGTTGGCACTTAAAGTGATGTTACCAATGTCTGTAATGCTATAGTCGATACCAATACTTT
>CAYUDC010000113.1:0-8743 GCA_964443415.1 uncultured Chitinophaga sp.
TGGCGGTATACAACTTTACCCCATCGCGCATGGGAATCATTTGCTCTGTTTTGGTATAGTTTTCTTTGAGCCATTGTTCGTCTATTTGCTGGGCTTGACCAATAAGCCCCCAAAGCATCCAAGACATTAAAATAAGCCATTGCTTTTTGCTGTTGGTTAATTGCCTATTGAAGTTTAAAACAAATGAAGAAAATAAGTTAGTTGCCATATCAAGGCAAGAAAGTTAATCCTTGTGTAAAAAGCAATCTTGGTTCAACCCGAAAACTATTTTTTTGCAGGCAGCAACCAGAGTGCGCCATTTTTGGTGGTAATTTTCTCTAAAGCACCTCTTAGTGTTAACTCATCAAGATATTGTTCTGCTTGCTTGCGAGGCATATCACCTAAGATTGAAAATTCTTTGGCGGTAAGAGTTGGATACTTAGCAAAGAGCGCCTCCCAGCCATTAGAATAGGCCATGGCTTGAAGTTTTGGATGTAACGATAAAAGAGAATTTTGATAAGTTTCGAATGGTTTTGAACCCGAAACAGAAATTTGTGTGCCGCTACTATCTGTGAATATCATGGTTGGAAAACCTCTCACACCATAGGCTCTTGCAAGTTGAAGATCTTCTAGGAAGCGTTGTTTTGCCTCATGTTCGAAATCGTACCTAAGTTGAACTATATTGAGGTGAGCCGCTACAGCCGCTGCTTCTATATGTTCCCATTTTGCAATATTTTTCTTTTTTAAAAACACCATTTCTCGCATAATTCTTAAAAAAACAAGCGCGGCTTGAGGGCTTTGCATTTGTGCGGCTTTAAAAGCTATGGAGGGAGGATAAGATGAATGTAAAGGGTCTTCTAGCCACAAGTCGCCATCAATTGGCATATCGTAATAGATACTTACTTCATCCCAATGATGGGCCACATCGGAGGGTTTGCTAATTCCACCACTGTTATAGCTCCAGTCGGGCAATAAACCGCCCATATGATAACTAATTTCTATTTGCTTGCCGTAGCTGAGCTTTAGCTTTCTAAGTTGCGGCTCTATGCCCCAGCACGAAGAACAAATAGGATCTGTAAAATAAAGCACTTTGATGTTGCTAGGGATGGTTACTTCTGGCAAAGTATCGCTGGTGGATGAACTTGGCATTTCACAAATACCTTCATTGGGATCGCAAAGCAGAGGATGATCAGATTTTTGCATATTTTTATTTTCTTGGGCACTGCATGGTGCACTGCTGCTTGTGATTAAGATAAGCAGCCATAACCATTGAAGTGTGTTAATTAATTTAAACTTCATTTGTGTAAGCAAAACTACAGACCAGCTATTTTATATTATACATGGGTTTCCCAACAGAAAGTAGTTTCCTATAAGAAACTAACTTTATGATTCATTACTTTTGTGAATACAATTAAACATGTTATGGAAAAGAAGAATGCTGCTATTAATACCACCCCTGTTTGCAAAGTTAGGATGCAAGCTATTAGTGATGCCATGGGCATTTTATCGGGCAAATGGAAGTTTCATATTCTTGGAACTTTAATAGAAGGCAATCAGCTGGGCTTTATGGATTTATTGAGGGAAGTAGATGGCATTGGCACCAAAATGTTATCCAAAGAACTTCAAGATTTAGAGTTGAACCAACTTATTGATAGAAAGGTAATGCCCACCAAACCCATCACGGTCATTTATTCGATTACCGAAAAAGGAAAAACCTTAGCACCTGTTATAGAAAGTTTGGCCAATTGGGGTATTTCATATAGACATTCACTTTACCAAGATAAGGATTAAAATGTGCCTCATTTAAACCCTCTATCCTAGCTTATTACCCTATATGCAGAATTACCTTTGCATGCTCCAATGAAGATGAACTTTAAAGATGGTTGGAACAAGCAAATATTCTTCTATACTTATTTTCCAATAACGTATTCCTTTACCACCTTCCTGTAACTACCTACTACCCCTAAGCCTCCTCCTTTAATATTGGTGTACATAGGAATGGGCTCGCTAAAGGGATCGTCTCCAAAGTAATTGATGCGACGCTTGTGGTACTCATAATAGTTATAATCGGTGTTTAGCAAATACACATCCAAGTAGTTTTTTTGACCCAACATTCCTTCATAATAATACAACTCATTGCGAATAAAAAGTTCTTTCCCATCATTACTTAAATCAGATTGCATGGCATCGTACATGTAATTATACATGGTATCCCATTGCCCCCAAGATGATTTTGACTCAAGCACCACACGGTAGTAATTGCTTTGCATTGGCTCGTCTATCCAACGAGTGTAAAAGGCATACTTCACATTTTCAAACTCGTCTTTACCCAATTCGATGGCTTCGATCTTGTGAATGTCAACAGTATTATTAGGAATGGTGGTCTCTCCATATACATTGTATTTCTCAAACGAAACATTGACTTTGTATTTCTTGCCTGGCTCTATTTTAAACTCGGATTGGTTTACCGTATAACCGGTAGCAAAAAAATTAAAGGTAAGAGGCACTTTCTTCCCTTCTTCGTTTTCGATGGTTACGTTTGCATCTGCTACAATCTTGATATTATTATCTTGTGGTTTGGTAGTAAAGATTGGATTAGACAAGGTAACAGTAACCCTTATCACTGAGTCTTCTGGCGAAAGAAATGCAAACACTACTGGCTTGGGGTCTGAGTTAGGTACCTCTACATCGGCGGGGCGCTCGCAAGCAAATAAAGTAAGAGCGCTGATTATGGCTATGATATACTTAAACTTTTTCATGTGGATTAAAATTTAATGTTCCAAGAAACAGATGGAATGATGGGGAAAAGAGAAACTTGGGTAAGCCTTGGCGTATTGCCTTCTGGATAGGTGATATAATAAAAGAAGGGATTGTATCTATTGTATAAATTATACACACTAAACTCCCAGGTTCTAACCCAAAGGCGCATTTTCTTTTGCACTTGTATGCCTAAATCAAAACGATGGTAAGGCGCCATTCTAAAGGCATTGCGATCGGTGTATTCTGATACATTGCCATAGGCGAAAATGTTAGAACGTCCGGGCGAATGAATGGGTGCTTCGTATTCGGCCATAGGCAGGGTAATGGCATTGCCTGTTCCATACACCCAGGTGCCCGATATTTTAATGCCATTTTTGGTATCCGATGGCTTTCTTATATCATACATCCCCACCACCGAAATATCATGTCTGCGATCGTAACGGGCATAAAACTCGCGGCCAAAGTTTAATTCATCAAACTTAAGTTTAGTCCATGATAAGGTATACCCTATCCACCCAGAGAACTTGCCTGTTTTCTTTTGAAGTAAAAACTCAGCCCCATAGCTTCTGCCCAATCCGCTGGTAATTTGGTCTTCCCATGAGGGGGCGGTGCCCGTCTCTGCATCTTCTGGATCGGCGGCCAAAAAGCTAGCGCCCTCTTTATAAGAAATGATGTTAAACGACTCTTTGTAATAGCCTTCGATGCTCACCGAAAATCCTTTGTCTATAAAATCTTTGGCCACACCACCTGCTAATTGCCATGATTGTTGTGGTTTAACTTTACTGGTAGTTGGCACCCATAAATCGGTTGGCAAGCCTACAGAAGTATTAGACAATAGATGGATGTATTGATTCATGATGGAATAAGCCGCTTTAAGCGCTAAATCACTCTTGATATTATACGAGGCGCTAAATCTTGGTTCGAACCGAAAATAATCTTTGTCTTGCACCTGAAAATGAGAGAGACGTATGCCAGGGTTTAGCCTTAACCTAGTGCCTACCTTTATATCATCTTCTGCATAGATGGCATTTTCCCAAGCATTGAGTTGGGTTTTAGAATCTATATTGGATGCTATGTCTTTAATAACCACAGCAGAGGGCGTAAACCGATGATTGATTAGATGCATACCTCCTTTGATGGTATGTGTGGTGGAGGGCCTATAATCTAAATCGAATTTGGCGGCATAGTCTCTAATACCCGAGCCATAGCTTAAGCTATACTTTGACGCGCTACCTTCTTCGGAGGCGGTAAGGGCAAAATCGTAGTTGCTGGCGATAAGGGAAAAGTTCCCAAAAAGCTTAGGTGCAAATACATGGTTCCATCTAAAAGTGCCTGTCATGTTGCCCCATTCGATGGCGCTTTTGGAGTTGAGGTTGTAATATTTGCTATTATAATAAAAACGATCTCTTCCAAAATAACCGCTTACATAGATTTTGTTTTTGCTATCTATCTCGTAATTGGCCTTGGCGTTAAAGTCGTAAAAGTAATAGCCCGTTTTTTCTGTGGCAGGTAAAAAGGGGTAAATCAAGGCATCAATATACGTTCGTCTGCCCGACACCAAGAATGACGATTTTCCTTTTACAATAGGACCTTCGAGTGTTAGCCTAGATGAAATTACTCCAATGCCTCCTTCTCCATGAAACTCTTCCTTGTTTCCTTCTTTCATGCTCATGTCTATTACCGACGAAAGCCTACCGCCATACCTTGCCGGGAAACCTCCTTTGGTAAGCTCAACACTTTTTAAGGCATCGCCATTAAACAAGCTAAAAAAGCCAAAGAGGTGAAAGGCATTGTACACAATGGCATCGTCGAGGATGATGAGGTTTTGATCGGGACCTCCTCCACGCACATAGATTCCAGAATTTCCTTCACTCCCCTTTTGCACCCCTGGCAATAGCTGTATAACCTTGAGCACATCTTTTTCGCCCAGCAAAGCGGGAATGTCTTTGATTTGTTGAATAGGAATTTCGATGACGCTCATGCGGGTTTGTTCTGCCAAGCGTGGTGCGCTTTTTTGTGCACTTACCACCACTTCGGTTAATTGCGTACCTGCCTCGAGCCAAATATTGTTCTCGATATTGGCATTGAGGTTAATTTTAAATGCCTTAGGTTTATAACCTATATAGGTAACCACCAACTCATATTCGCCAGCCGGCAAGGTGAGGGAGTAAAACCCGTAGTGATTGGTAACGGTACCTGTTTTTAGTGAAGGGATGGCGATGCTAGCGCCTAAGAGTAATTCTTCGCTCCCCTTCTCTTTTACAAAGCCGCTCAGGGTATATTTGGTTTGACCCAAACCCAGGATTGGAGCAAGCAGCAGCAGTAGTAATAATGGCCAATGTTGTTTCATGCTTTTAAAATTTGTTCTTCCACATCATACTTTCGACAGGCTTAACGGAGCGAGCGTTGTATTTAGCGTTTTTCTTGGTATTATAAAGTGTTTCGATGTCGCCTTCTACGGCAAAATAAATGAGCTGACCAATGGGCATACCCGCGTAAATTCTAACCGGTTGGGCGCAAGAGATTTCTAGTGTCCAGGTATTACAAAATCCCACATCGCCTTTGCCAGCGGTAGCATGAATGTCTATACCCAAACGACCCGTGCTGCTCTTACCTTCTAAAAAAGGTACATGCTTGTGGGTTTCTGTATACTCGGCGGTTACGCCTAAATAAAGGGTATTGGGTTGCAATACAAAGCCTTCGGATGGGATATCAAAGGTTTCTATTTTGTTGTGTTCTCTAGCATCGAGTACGCGGTTGGCATAGGTAGCCAAATACCTTCCGAGGTGCACATCATAGCTATTGGTGCCCAGGTGTTCTCGGTTAAAGGGTTCTATAAGGATGTTGCCTGCCTCTATTTCTTCGAGTATTCGCTTGTCTGACAATATCATGGGTGTTAATTTTTTAACAAATAACTTGCATGACATTTACATTTACAATAGAATAATTATTTTGTGCCTGTTAAAAAATTCATAGCAATGACAACAGCAGATAATTTAGGCATTGGCAGCAGGGTAAAGCACCCTATGTATGGTTTAGGTGTGGTAGTAAATGTTAAAAGCACCCAGTACCAAATAACTTTTGTAGAAGAAGGCAAAAAAGAGGTTTCGAGGTTTGAGCATCAGATGGAAATTATTGAGGCAGTAGAAGCGCCCGAAGATTTGGTGAGCAGCTGGGAGATAGAAAAAACCTTGGTAGGTATTTTAAGGCGCTGGACCGAAATTCCGGAGCATGTGAGTTTAGGGGCTAAGTGGACCAATGGCAAACTAATTTTGCAGCCGGGCGACCCCAACATGAGTGGCAAAGAAATGCCTATTGATACCTTCTTTCATAAGATAGTGATGTTAAGAGACAGGCTAAGGGTATTGGAGCAAAGGATTAATGCGCATGATAAGTTAACCGACGAAGACAAGGTGAACATGCAGCAATATATTACCAGAATTTATGGTTCTTTAACTTCGTTTAATGTGTTGTTTAAGTTTCCGCACGACCAATTTATAGGCGAAAAGGGCAGTAAAGATTAAGCACTATAGTCTATGAGAACCATTATTTTTTTCGGGTTGACCCTATGGATGTTGTTATCCCAAAGTGTTTATGCACAGTCTTCGAAGGATGCCAAGGACTTTGGAAATATCATCATGATCGATTCGAACAGCACTTTGATTTTGCCGGTGCAATATGAAGGCAGCCTATTATCCTCTGGCAAGTTTGGTTTTTGGGGGACCAATTATGCCAACTTAATTTTCTATAATTTTAAAACCGACACATATAAGAAGCTATTTGCCAAAGACACCTACATTAAAAGGTTTTATAATTATGATTTGTATAAAAGGAGATTTGTGCAAGATAAAAATCAAACCAAACAGCACCTATTTTATTTGGTAATGGATACTGATAAAAATAACAACGGCAAGATTGATGAGGAAGACCCATTGCTATTGTATGTTTCTACTTTGCATGGGGAAGAGTTAAAAAGGATTAGTTCTGCGGATGAAAATGTAATTTCATTTGAGATATACGAAAAAGAAAACTTTGCTATGATTAAAATGCAAAGGGATTCTAACAAAGACAATGCCTTTACCTCAAAGGATATTGAATACTATTATGTCAAGCTAGACTTAAGCACTTTAAGCTTTGGGAAACCGATAGAGATTAAGTGAGGGGAGGACTGATAAGTTACTTACTAAAATATACCTATCAGTGGGTATTTTTTGTGTGTAGAGAAATGTAGTTTTGTTTAATGATTAGCCTCTAGCCTGCAATATTTAAATAAAACCTATGTATACGCTAACAAGTAATTTTTTTTCTATAGCAATAAGTAGTTTTGATTTTTTTGAACTGTTTATTTTCGAAGTTCTAGATTTAGGGGTGATATCTATTATTTCGTAGGAAAAACAGATGATTAAGAGCCAATTATGACAATACTGACTACGATAATTATCATATGTGTATTTGGAATTCTAATATTCATTATTCAAAAAAGAAGCGGGATTCATGATAATACTCTTAAACTACTAAGACAATTAGAATCAACTACTGAGAAATTGGAAATAAGAAATGTTTACTGCTCCTTTAAGACATTTGGCTCATGGGAATCGGAAATGTAAAATGTATATTTTCTTAAAGAGTGCATAGTTATTATCACAAGTGCAGATTTCGATTTAATGAAAAAAAACAAAGATAAATATTCAACAACCTATTTAATTACAGGTGGTAAACCATCTTTGTTTCCTGATCAACTATTTATAAACATCATCCACATTAAACAATTAGACATTGAAGAAAATGGCAAAATAACAATTATTGGAAATTGCTCGAATCAATCATTCATTATTGCGCCAAGTGAATTTGTTGGTAGTTATGATTTAACTATTAGAATTAAGACAAATTTCAGTAAGGAAAAGATAATTGACAAATTGAAAAGCAAACAAATAGAAAAAAGCAATTGGCACTAAAAGCTAGAATTTATTAATGCGTGCAGACCAATCCATGAAGCGTTTTCTTTAAACTCGCTTGAACAACTATTTCATACATGAAACTTGGTTCAAACCTTTAGACAGACAAGCTCTTGAACAAATACAATTGTTTAGAAAAAAAAATATAACTAAGTACTTTCCTAGATTTTTAATCCCTCCCATGAACCTCACTAAACAGAATAAAACTGAGCTTACAGAAAATGGCTTTACCATTCTGGATGCAGTGTATTCTGAACAAGAAATAGCGCAGGTGCTAGAAGCTATCGCACAAGCCGATCAAGAAAAGGACACGTTCAGAAAATCAGGAGAGCTTTTTGCCATTAGACATGTTTTAAAAGAAATTCCGAAGCTCAAAAACCTGTTATGGAATGATAAGCTTCAAAAAGTAATTCAACAACTTTTGGGTGACAATTACTTTGTGATTAAGAGCATTTATTTTGATAAACCAGAAACATCTAATTGGTACGTTCCATACCACCAAGATTTAACCATCTCCGTTGATAAAAAAGTAGAACTAGACCACTTTGGCCCTTGGACCAGCAAACACGGTCAGTTTTCGGTTCAACCACCCATTGATATTTTAGAAAATATTTATACCATTAGAATTCACTTAGACGACACCGACGAAAACAACGGTGCATTAAGGGTCATTCCCACCTCACATTTAAAGAGAATTTACAGACCTGAAACCATAGATTGGAAAACAGAAACAGAAACTATTTGCGCTGTAAACAAAGGTGGCATCATGCTCATGAAACCTCTATTATTGCATAGTTCTAAAAGAACCACCAACCACCAAAAAAGGCGGGTAATACATATCGAATTTTCAAATCAAGCATTACCAACAGCTTTAAAATGGGCAGAACGGTTGAACTGAGAACCTTTTTCATAAACTCGATTAATAATGGATCAACTAGCATTAAAACTCTCACATGCCATTAAAATTAACAAACTCATTCCCAAGTTTCATCCTTGGTTCGATTGGACTTTAAGCTGCATCGCAGTTACCGATAAAGAGGTTGATGAAC
>CAYUDC010000114.1:0-3386 GCA_964443415.1 uncultured Chitinophaga sp.
GGTTCAACATAATTTATTTTTCTGAAGATTTAATACGTTGTTCGATTTGCTTTTTAGTCTCGGTTTTTTGAGCTTTTTCTAGCACTTCTATTTCACCAAGTTTTATTTTGCAAACATTGATAATGTCTGCACCATCATAATTTTCTAGGATACTTTGAAGGGTGGCTTTTGCCTGAAAATAGTCTTTCTGTGCAACATACGAATCAGCTAATAATACAAAACCTTTCACTACCCATTGCTCAAAGGCTCCAAATTTATCGTTGAGTTCGAAAATGGTTTTTTGGCTAGTTTTATAATCTTTTTTGAGGTATTGAATAAGGGCCGTATTGTATTTGGCTTCTGCGCCAAAAATGTTCTTGGTTTCTTTGAGCACATTGTTAAAGGCGGTTTGAGCCGAATCCAATTTCTCATATTTCATAAAGTAGCGTCCAAGGTTAGTATAAGCCTCAATGGAGCCTTCTTTTTGGGCAATGCTAGAACCCAAATATTTGTAAGAGGCTGTGGCAGCCGAATCTATTCTACCTTGAATGGCACAGGTTCTCATTTGATATAATAAAGCTAGTTGCAAGTTTTCTTTGTTGCTAGCTATGCGCTCAAGGGCAGTATAATATTCTAACGCTTTATCATAGTTTTTGCGAACATAATTTAACACAGCAGCTTGTCTGGTGCTTCGTTCAGAGAACTCGCTGCGCAAAGAGTTGGCAAGGTATTCGTAGCATACCAAGGCATCGTCATACTTTTTAAGTTGATAATCGCTCTCTGCTTTATAATAGTTTGCTTTGGTAATAAAATATCCGCCAGGAAATTTGGTGATATAAGTGCCAAAGCCTTTGCTGGCTTTCTCGTAATTGCTTTTTTGATAGAGGTTAAAGGCAGATTCGTAACTCAATGAGTCTTGGGTAGAGGCGCTCACCACAATGTTTGGAAGCACCTTGATAAAATCGAGGTACTCATCACCTTTACCCTGGTTTACTAAAATGTTTTGAACCAAAGGCAAGGCAGAGCGCGCTTCTTCTGTATTGGGATAGTTGGTAATAAGTTCCTTGATAATTTGTAATGCTTCATCGTCTCTTTTGAGATTAAACAGGGCAAGTCCTTTGTTGAGCATCGACTTACGCAGATAGGCAGAGCGAGGGTAGTTTTTTAAGATATTATCAAAGGATACAATGGCCTTTGCATAATCTTCTGATTTAAGATAAATGTCGGCCAATTCGTAAACCGCATCATCGATATAGGGTGATTTAGGATAAGTTTTTTCTAGGGTTTTTAGTTTGTTTATTTTTTCGGTATTGTTTTCTAATACCCCATAGATGAGCGCTTGCTGAAACAAGGCATAATCTCCCCCAGAGAGCTGTTTGTCGAGTAGCATTTGGTAATACTGAATGGCTTTGAGGTATTTTCTGTCTGCAAAATAGCAATCGGCGGTGCGCACTACGGCATCTGTAAACATCTCTGGATTGCTGGCGGTTTTATCTAACTCTGCATAGTTAGCAAATGCAGCAATTGCCTTTTCATACTGATTCAGTTTAAGGTGGCTATATCCTAAGTTATAGAATGAAATAGGGTAGAAGCGGGTGGTTTTAACTTCTTTGTTACTTTGAAAAAGCTTTAGTTGGTCTATGCTTTGTTGAAATTGCAAGTCTTTATAAGCCATTTCTGAAAGCCAGAAATAAGCCAAGCCTTTAATTTTGGTATCAAAATCAACTTCAGCAGCTTTTGCAAATAAAGCGGCAGCTTCTTTATAGTTGTTGTTTAAGTACAATTCTTCGGCTCGATAATAGTGCACCCTTTGGAGCGTGGTTTTTTCTTGCAAACCAGGTTTTTTTATGCTTTCTAAGATCTTAATAGCTTCTCGGTAATTGCGGGCATTGAGCAATAAATTACCTAAATTACTTCTTGCTTCTTCGGCAAAAGCACCTTCTTCAAATAACTCTATGTATTTTACATATTTGTTCATGGCATTGCCTTGAAGGTTGAGTTCGTCGGCAATTTTTGCAGCAGAAAATAAGCTAGTACTGGCCAATGGCCCAATGCTATCGTATTGGTAACATTTCTCAAAAGCGCTTAGGGCTTGAGGTTTTTTACCTGATTGCAGGAAACAAATTCCCAACTGATACAGCACATAAGTTTGTAAAGTGTCTTGTTTGTCTTCGATTTTTAAAAATTGTCCTATGGCTTTTTCAAACTGCTTGTTTTGTGCATAAGAATAACCTAGCATATAATAATCATTGTTACTAGGTTCTATTGGGGCTTCTTGCATAAACTGCTCTAGCTGGGGGATGGCATTTGCATAGTTTCCAAGCATATAGTGAGATTGACCCAACATACCCGCCACATCGTTGGCTACGTCTTTGTTTCTAATGGTATCGCAATAGTTAATTACTTCTTGGTATTGCGCTCGGCTAAAGTAAACTTGGGCCACATATACAGCCGCTAATGGTCCAAATGTTTTATGGTATTTTACCCTGGCAAAATGTTCTAAAGCCTCGTCGTAAGCGCCAGAGCGGTAGCATACATAACCATAATAGTAATTTGTTGCGTCGTAGTATTTACTTTTTTCGTCTTTTATAGGGGCAAAAGCTTTTTTAGCTTCCTCAAATCTGTCTGTTTTAAAGAGGCTGTAGCCATAGATAAAGTAATACTCTTTGAGGTCTGTTGCACTTAGGTATTTGGTTTCGGTTTGACCCAAATACGTGGCCGCTAGTTTATTGTTTTTATTACGGTAGTGGAGTTTGCCTAACTGAAAAACGGCGAGCTTGCTTTTGGGATGTTGAGGATGCTTTACCTGGATGGCTTCCAGGGCTTGTTCTGCATCGGCATTAAATAGCTCCATGGCGCATACGGCCGAATAGTAAGCGGCATTTATCTTGTTGTAATCATCCTTGGCAATTTGCTGATACCAGTTAAAGTGCTTTTGGGCTGTGGCATATTTTTCTTTTTCAAATAGCTCAATCCCCCGATTAAAGTATTTAATCTCGTCGGTATAAATACGAGTTTGCTGGGCATGCAGCTTATGAGCAAAAAGAAGAATAAATAAAAGTAGCACCAAAAACTTGGCACCAAACCAAATCTTCTCTGTTTTATAAATGGCCAGCGCTTTGGCTTGAAATGGCTTTATCATTAAGCTTCGCATAGTTTTGTTTAACTTAACGAAACTAACTTTGCTTTTGGTTCAGACCGAAGCCTACTTATCCCCAAATGCCATTTGATGGGCAACAGTTGGGTAGGGAATTAGACAGTTATTAGTCTTTTTTATCTTGTAATTTACGATTTAATTCCTCGATGGTTTTTTGTAGTTGAGAATTGAGTATTTGGCTTTCTGAAAGTGCTTTATCTTTTTCCTCTAGGACTTTATCTTTTTTCTCTAGGGCCTTATCTTTCTCCTC
>CAYUDC010000114.1:3486-8707 GCA_964443415.1 uncultured Chitinophaga sp.
TCAAGGATTTTTGTCTTTTCCTCGATCGATCTTAAAAGTTCCCTTTCTTTATCAGCAAACATTGCATTTACTGTTCGCCAGGCTTCTTGTTCATTTTCAATCCGAAGCCTCTCTTCCGGATTGGTGCCACTGTGGTGTAGAATATCGGTCATCAGTTTCACCTCTTGGATATCTGCTGGATGCGAAAATTGCTTAGTAATTTTTTTATCATCCACGAAATAGTTTTGTTCAAAAACGCTTAATAATTTGTCTAACCTAGTTTGGTATCTATTGGTGATTCTGTCTACCTGAACAATATAACTGTCATGGGTTAGTTTTTCTACAAACTCCGACTTGTTTTCTAATATGGTTTTATTGATAAGGTCACGATATTTTCGCTCTACTTTTATACAAGCAGTCTCTATTTCTGGCAGAGTAAAACCAAGGATATAGATAGTGGTAATAGGCAGAACTTCTTTTTGTTTGTTAATGGTATCTTCCTTTTTATATTGTTCACCAAGGTAATTTCTAAAGCGCATTAAATCTATTTGATTTTTGGCTTTTTGAATTTCAATCAAAACCTTTTTTAATTCTCCGGTTTCAGTTTGGATGGTTGCAATAAAATCTAATCTAAATACTGCCAAACCAGCCAATTCATCCGAATAGGTAAACTCTTGAGGTTTTACTTCAATGGTTTCGATTTGTTGCTCTATAAGCGTACTAATGAAAAATTTGGCTACACGCTCATTTTCCATCATCCGCTTAAAAACAGTATCGTATATTGGATTGGCTATTAACATATTTACCTTACTGAGAACAAAATTACGCTATTCCATTTAACTTTAATCTCAATAGAATATAGAAAGTGCAAATCCCCAGTAAATTGGGCGATCATAAATCACATTTATAGGATAATTTGAAAATAAAATTATAGCTGGCTTTGCTTAGCCCTATTTTTTATGTCTAAGGTAGTTTGGGTCAAACTTAAACTTTTCCATGAGCTCGAGTGATCGTTTGATTTTGGTTTCGGAAGATTTAGCACTGATGACATAATGCAGTATGCTGCGTTTAAGTCCAGTACTAAAGGTTTGATATATGGCAGCCGCTTTTTCGTCTAATTCTAAGGCGGCTGAAAATTCTTCGGGTACCTCAAGTTTTTCGGGATCGGCGATGCTGCAAACTACCTTTACTTCTTGCAGGTGTTTGAGTTTGGCACTGCGCATAAAGGGTGCGCTGATGGTAAAGAATTTACCCGCTTCTTTACCGCTTTGAATGGCCAGGTTAAATGGGTAACCATTCATAGTACCTTCCATTCTTATGCGTCCTTTTTGAGGCAGTAGCGCTAAAACTTCTGCTGGTATAAAAAGGGCGTAATTACGGAAGGTACCTTGAAATTCGTCGATACGAGAGGTAAACTCAAACGTTTTTGACATGTTTGGTTTTACTTCATTTTTACGCTCATGGCAAATCCGCCGCCACGGGCAATTTTTACTTTTATTTTGCTTTTTTGAGTAACAGTTACCTTTTCAATGACATAAGCTTCTGGGTTATTATCCCAGCTGGCATCTGCTGCATCTTTATACACGATGAGTTCATATTTTTTGCCCTTGTCTAAGAAGCTAAAATCAACAGTTAACTCGCGTTCGTTTTCGTCTGAAATGCCCCCTACAAACCAGTTATTGGTATTTTTAGCTTTACGAGCAGTAACAATGTAGTCACCTGGTTCGGCTAATAAAACTTTCGTGTCATCCCAATCAACGGCTACGTCTTTGATAAATTGAAAAGCATCTGGTTTAGCCATGTAGTTTTCTGGCAAGTCGGTAACCATTTGCACTGGGCTGTAAAGAGTTACATATAGCGCCAATTGCTTGGTAAGGGTGGTATGTACTTGTTCTTTGGCACTAGGGAGGTAGTAGCTTTTCTTAATTTTAAACATGCCAGGCGTGTAATCCATAGGGCCACCCATGATGCGGGTAAAAGGCAAAATGGTTTCGTGCTCTGGTGGATTTCCTTCGCTCCAAAAGTTAAACTCTTGGCCACGTGCGGCTTCGGCAGCCATAAAGTTTGGATAGGTTCTATGTAAGCCTGTTGGTCTAACGGGCTCATGGGCTACCACCATAATTTGATGGTCAGCAGCTTTTGTAATAGCACGATAATAATGGTTAACCATCCATTGTCCATCATGGTATTCGCCACGAGGAATGATTTTTCCAACATAACCAGATTTTATTGCATTAGAGCCATAAGCATTCATTTGGCGGTAGGCTGTGTCCATCCAACGCTCGTAATTGGTGGCACTGCCGCTGGTTTCGTGGTGGGTAATGATTCTAACTCCTTTGCTTAAGGCATATTGGTTTAAACCTTTTACATCATAATCTGGGTAAGGAGTTACAAAATCAAACACATCTTCTTTCCATTTGCCAAACCAATCTTCCCAACCGGTGTTCCAACCTTCAACTAAAACACCTCCAAAGCCATTTGCTGCGGCAAAGTCGATGTACTTTTTAGTGTTTTCGGTGGTGGCACCATGTTTGGTTTTGGTAGCGGTTTTGCCATCGCTGCCTGCATCCGAAGCCGATTGGCTACCTGCATAATCCCAGGTAGAAAGACCAAGGTGCATTTCTAGCCAAATGCCCACATATTTCATGGGTTTAATCCACGATTCGTCCTTTATTTTACTTGGTTCATTTAAGTTTAAAATGAGTTTTGATTCAAGTATTTTTCTAGCATCGTCACTTACCACAATGGTTCTCCAAGGAGTGTTAAATGGTGCGCGCAAATATGCCTTATTACCTACAGCATCTGGTGCAAGTTTGGTAGTTCCTTCAAACGATTTTACATCAAATTGAATGTCCATACAAGGATAATTAATCAAAGCGGCTTCATGAATATTGATGTACACACCCTCTTTTGATTTTGCCATTAACGGGGTTTGCACAAAAGCACCTTCGATTGGAGTGGCGGTAAAAATAGCGCCATCTCTCTTCTTGGCCATGCTGGCTATTTCAGAAATTTTAGAGGTATAATAGGCGTATTCGTTCGTATCAAAGTCGCCAGGAATCCACCAAATTTTATGGTCGTCGGTAAGGTTAAAACTGGTTAGTTCGTCGTCTACCACAAAGTGGTTGAGATTTGCTTGTTCTGGAAATTCGTAACGAAAACCTAAGCCATCGTTAAACAAGCGGAAAACGATTTTAATGAGGTGAGATTTTTCTGCATTGTCTTTTAAGGTTACAGATAATTCATTATAGTTATTGCGTATGGTTTTAACTTCTCCCCATACAGGGTTCCAGGTTTCGTTTACCGAATTGGTTTCGTTTTTCTCGATTTGAAATTTATTGCCAAAATCTGCCATGTCTTTTAGTTTAAATCCTAAAGCAGACGGCTCCAATATGGGTTTATTTTTATAGCTTAATCCATATACTGGTTTACCGTTTACCAAATCAAAGGTTAGGGCAAAAGATCCATCTGGCGATTTTAAAATAATTGGGTCTGCAAAAGAAACTAAGGCCATCAGGCTTAGCATGAGTGTTAGAAAACTATATTTTTTCATGAGAATTATTTTGGGAAATATACATAAAATTTGGGCAAAAAAAAGGCTGCCAAGGGCAGCCTTTTTATGTTAAATCAAAGAATGATTATTCAATGATTAATTTCACTGAGCCAGTTTGACCCAAGTTGTTGGTTACATTGATAAAGTAAACACCAGCCTTCATGTTTTCTCTGTCGATGCGAAGGGTGTTGTATTTGTGGTTATTTACTGTGCTAATTACGCGACCAGTTACATCCATTACCACCACATTGTGTGAGCTTGCGTTGTCGTTAAATTCAACGATGCTATATTCATTTGCAGGGTTAGGGAATAATTTGATGTTGTTGCTAATAGAAGCATTTTCTTCAACGCTAGTTACACTAGTTTTGCAAGAGCTAAAGTAGTAGTATAATGTTTGTGCATCACCAGTAGTTCTTACAAACTCACGGTTAAATCCACCTACACCATTTGGCTTAGTACAAGCGCGGTCTGCAGTATCAGCAAATTGCTCTTTGTTAGCATCGATGCTGCTATCACCATTCATGAAATACCAGTAAACAGTACCATTACAAACATCGTTTACAGTAGTCATATACACTTGTGGGAAACCAGCCATAGGTGTCATACGGATAGCGCTTGATTTAGCATCTCCAAGGTAATCTAATACTACGTATTGGTTGCCATTAGGAGTAACATTAGAAAGGTCAACTTTAAAAGTTACGCTTTGGTTAGCAGGACGTGGGTTACAGTTGCTGAAAGTATTAAAACAATTAGCATCAAGTGTAGTGTTTCCGGTTAACTTTAATTCGCGGTTACCAGAAGGTGAAGCAATTTGCTCCCAATTTCTAACACCATTTTTGTAATAACGATATTTAAATTGAACAGTAGCACCTGAGTCTAAGTTAGCTTGAGAACCAGTCCATTTGTTAGAAGTTCCAATGCGGGTCATTTTGTTACCATCGCCCCAGCTACCATCTAATAAACCACCGGCAACGTCAACTGAATCAACACCGCAAATGCTTTCAACATCTACATTGAAAGTGATGCTATATTTAGGAACTACGCGACAAACACCGCATTTAGCATAACACACTGCATCCAATACTACATCAGCAGATGCAATTACTTGGCGATTGTTATCTACTGCACACTCAGAAGGTACTGATTCATCTTTACCCCAAGCGTTGCCATTTAAAAATTTGTAGTTTACAGCTCCAGAATCTGCATATCCAATCATTTGATAAACAGTTCCGCTAAAGTTTCCATCACCAACGTAATTTACTAATCGGCTAATACCAGGTGTCCAGCCTTGGAAATTACCTGCTACGTGAACACCATTAGTATCTACAGAGGCAGCTAAAGCCATGTCTACTTTAAAGCGAACTAGATATTTTCCAGCAGGAGCAGTGCTGGCAAATTTAACTGCAGGTAAAACTAAAGTGTCAGTTCCATCATTCACCCAAGCCCAACGGTTACTATTGCCACCGCCAACTTGTGCTGCAGCAGGAACACCTTCGTCTTTTCCCCAAGCATCACCATTGATAAATTTAAATTCATATACCTTATTAGCTGTTAAATCAACAATAGTTGAATAAACTGTACCACTTTGAGTAGCTAAACGAATACCAGAAGGGTTCCAACTTGGTAAAGTAGCACTACCAGTAGCAAAGTTACCAGCCACGTGAACACCTGCAGCGTCTACAGTTTGCC
>CAYUDC010000115.1:0-8694 GCA_964443415.1 uncultured Chitinophaga sp.
TTTCTGACCCCACTTTGCTTCCACGGCAATTTTGGGGCATGGGAATTTGTGTGGCGCTAGGGCTAATTTTGGCCTTTTCGCCTCAGCAAGCGCGACAAAACATTGCTTTACAATTTCTTAGCGCTGTTTTGCTCTTTGCCTGTTTATATATTTATGGGATTTTTGAGGCGCATAACCAAGCCGAAGCACTCGCATCCACCTCGCGCATTCTCTTGATGCTAATAACCCTTATCTTACTGGTTTGGGTGCTAAAACAAGAAATTAATCCTGCCTCTTACCTACTTTGGGGCATAAGCTTATCTGCCGCTATTGGGTTGACCCTATTGATCATAGAAATTACCCAACTTCGCCAGGCCGGAACAGCGCTTTGGCAAAACAAAAACCTGTATCAACTTCGCTCGGCCTTTGGTCATAAAAATTTATACTCGTCTTATCAACTCTTTTGCCTCCCCTTTATGCTCATCCTGATGAGACAATCTAAGGCTTGGCAAAAAATACCGTTGGTGGTATTAGTCATTGCCATATTAGTAAGCCTTGTTTTGGTTCAAACCAAAGCCGTACTACTTGCCATTTTCCTTAGTGTTGCAGTTGTATTCTTAATAGCCATAGTCACAGGCGCCATTGGGTCGAACCGAACAAAAAAATGGATGGCTACCCTATTTGTTGGCACCCTTATCTTAGGCATTTTCTTGTTATGGAAATTCCCAGAAAAAGCGCAACTCCTGCGCTCCAACGACACCGTTATAGAAAGGTACTTGCTGTGGAGCAACAGCCTACAAATGCTTAAAGAACATGTTTGGCTAGGGGTGGGACCAGGCAATTGGCAAGTGTTTTTTCCCAAATATGGCCTAGGTGATTTTATGCAAACCAATTACCTTATTAGTGATGGCTTTACCACTTTTCAAAGACCACACAACGACTTTTTATGGATAGCTTGTGAGGTAGGCATCATGGGTTTGTTAGTGTATCTTTTTATTATTTTTTATGCCTTTAAAGATGCTTATCAACAACGCTTGCAATCTATCAATTACTGGTTTTTAATGGCTGGCTTAATAGCCTATGCTGTGGTGGCGGCGGTTGATTTCCCTTTAGAAAGAAACGAGCACCAACTGCTTTTTGCACTGCTCTTAGCCTTTGCACTCAAACCTCACCATTCAAACAAACTCAGCTTAAAGTGGCTAGCCTTGCCTTTACTAGCAGGCTTTTTATTTATGCTTAGTTTCGGGTTGAACCGAATGTCTGCTGAAAAACAATGCAAGCAACTCCTGCAATCTTATCAGACGGGCAACTATGCAAACATGCAAGCATGGGCTAAAGAAATAGACCAAAACTACCTATCCATCGACAATTATTCTATTCCGGTTTATTGGTACCAAGGCCTTGCCTTATATACCATGGGACGAAAAGACTTAGCCTTAATGGCCAATCAAAAAGCCTATGCAGTGAATCCTTATCAAATACATGTCATCAACAACCTGGCTGGCATGTACCACGAAAACGATTCGCTGCTACAAGCCTTAAAATTATACCAAGAGGTGCTGGCCATTTCGCCCACCCAACCCGATGCCATCTTAAATAGCTGTGCTGTGCATTATAACCTTGGCCAAACCATGCAAGCACTAAAAGCCTTGTATGCCTTTAAGTTTGATAAGGACAACGCCCAATTTCAAGCAAGCTTGCTAAGGGTAGGAAATGAGTACTTTAAAGCTTCACAACAAGTTGACCTTAACCTTACACAGCTAAACAAGTGGTTTGTAGAATCTAAAGAAAAAGGTCTTACCTTTGAACAATCCATTAAACCATTGCCATGAAAAACACCTTTACCATTCTTTTATTGTTACTAGGAATACAAAGTAGCAATTACGCGCAAAGCGTTTCTGTACAACCTAATAACGGCAGAAGATTCGACCGTTTACAAGTAAAAATCACTGGGGTAAACACCAATTTTACCGCAGGCTCTAACACATTACAATTCTTTAGAAATGGCACCTCTACCAACAATCTTAGAGTAGATGGCTTAAACCCTATTTCGGCAACAGAGTTGGATGTGAACTTATTCATTCAAGCCTCTGCCACCCTTGGCAACTACAATTATATGGTGAGCAACCCTATGTTTGGCAACGCTAGCAGCACCAACTTTTTTGTGGTTAGACCGGATACGGGTACGGCTAGAATATTATCGATTGTGCCGAATATTGTTCCCTTGGGAGTTGCTAACTACACAGTGCTTTTAACTGGCGAAAACACCCATTTTTTGCAAGCCAGTAACACTCAAATCAGATTCTTCAAAAACGGCAGCAGCACCAATTTAATTTCTGCTTCGTTTGAAAATATAGACAACAACCGAATGGTATACATGTTAATAAATCATGAGAATACAGCAGATGCCATGGGTTTTTACGATTTGGAAATTAGCAATATCTTTGAAACCCTATATTATAAAGATGCACTAAGTGTGAGGGCCACCATAGGATTAAACGAGCATCCACATTCAAAGGAAAAACTAATTGTATATCCTAATCCTGCTAAAGAAAAAATAACCGTAAAAACACAGGCCTCACCCGTAGAGTTGGTTGAAATTTATTCACTCACCGGAGGCTTGGTTCAAACCGAAACCCCAGAAAAACCAAGCAACAGCTTTGAATTTAAGTTGTCTGACATGCTGGTGAGCAAACAAGTTTACTTGGTAAGAATTAAAACTAAGGCTGGAGCCTATTACCAAAAAATTCAGATTGATTAATGCCCATACATACTGTTCCTATTGAGGTAGTGGCACTTGAGCCGGGAAACTACCATTTTTTTATTGATGTAAAAATTGGCGTAAAACGTGCCCGTTTATTAATAGATACTGGCGCTTCTCGCAGTGCCTTCGACAGCACTCAATTTGCGCGCTTTCCAAAAGGAAAACATGCTTCGGCCCAAGAAATTCAATCTATTGGCCTAGGCACCAATGATGTAAGCACCCAGCTGAGCAGCATCAGTTCGCTTAGGTTTGGCGACTTAAAAATCACCCATGTAGAGGTGGCAGTGCTCAACTTATCGCATGTAAACGAAGCTTATACACACCTTGGCATCCCTATTATTGATGGCATTTTGGGTGCCGACTTATTAGTGCAACTGAAAGCCAACATCAATTTAAAAAAACAAGAACTCAGGTTAATCGGTTAAACTTGTGAAATAAAATATTTAAATACATTTGCCCCAAAATCCATCCTAATATTATGCAACATTTAGTAGACCAATTAAACGACAGACTATCTAAGATTTATGAAGGGGGTGGCAAAAAGGCCGCTGCAAAACAAAAAGAAAAAGGTAAAATGTTGGCCAGAGAAAGGGTGGCATATCTCTTAGATGACGACAAACCTCAGATAGAAATTGGCGCTTTAGCTGGATACGAAATGTATGAAGAACACGGCGGTTGCCCGGGTGCTGGCGTGGTAGTGGTGATGGGCTATGTGAGCGGAAGACAATGTATTGTTGTAGCCAATGATGCCACCGTAAAAGCGGGTGCTTGGTTTCCGATAACAGGAAAAAAGAATTTAAGAGCCCAAGAAATCTCTATTGAAAATAAATTGCCTATCATCTATTTAGTAGATAGTGCGGGGGTTTACCTACCCATGCAAGATGAGATTTTTCCAGATAAAGAACACTTTGGTCGTATCTTTAGAAATAATGCCGTCATGAGTAGCATGGGCATCACTCAAATTGCCGCCGTGATGGGCTCTTGCGTAGCGGGTGGCGCCTACCTACCTATTATGAGCGACGAAGCTATGATAGTGGATAAAACAGGTTCTATCTTTTTGGCGGGCTCGTATCTTGTAAAGGCTGCCATTGGCGAAGACATAGACAATGAAACTTTAGGTGGTGCCTCTACCCATTGCGAAATAAGCGGCGTTACCGATTATAAATTTGAAAATGATGCTGCTTGCTTGGATAGAATCAAACGCATCATGGATAAAATTGGTGATTTTGATAAGGCTGGTTTTAATAGGGCTGAACCAATAGCCCCAGCCAAAGATATGGCCGATGTGTATCCTGCTGTCAACGACTTTACCAAACCTTTTGATGTAATGGAAATCATCGAAAGATTAGTAGATGCTGGCAGTTTCGACCCCTATAAAGAGCTATACGGAAAAACCATCACCTGTGGCTATGCCCGTATCGATGGATGGGCAGTAGGCATTGTAGCCAATAACCGTTTGGTGGTAAAGGCAAAAAAGCCTAAGCAAAGTGCCAACGACAACCCTATGGAAATGCAAATTGGTGGGGTGATCTACAGTGACAGTGCCGACAAAGCTGCTCACTTTATCATGAACTGCAACCAAAAGAAAATCCCATTGGTATTCTTACAAGATGTTACAGGTTTTATGGTGGGCTCGCGAAGCGAGCATGGTGGTATCATTAAAGATGGCGCCAAACTGGTAAATGCCCAAGCTAACTCGGTAGTGCCTAAATTTACCATTATCACGGGCAACAGCTATGGAGCCGGAAATTATGCCATGTGCGGCAAAGCCTACGACCCTAGACTGATAGCTGCTTGGCCAAATGCTAAAATTGCTGTGATGGGTGGTGCACAAGCCGCTAAAGTGTTGCTGCAAATTGAAGAAGCCGCATTAAAATCTCGTGGAGAAGTGATTGATGAAGTAAAACAGCAAGAGCTATTAGAAAAAATTACGCAACGATACGAGCGTCAAACCGAGCCATATTATGCGGCTGCACGTTTATGGGTAGATGCCATCATCAACCCTATCGAAACCCGCAAATGGATAAGCATGGGCATAGAAGCGGCCAACCATGCCCCCATTACCAAGGAATTTAGACCTGGAGTGATAAGAGCTTAATGCGCCTCTAACCAGTTTAATCCTACCCCCACCTCTGCCACCACGGGCGTAAGCAGCTCCATGGCCGATTCCATATTAGCTACCACCAAAGGCTTTAGCTTTTCTACCTCGTCTTTATGGGCATCAAATACCAATTCGTCATGCACCTGAAGCACCATCTTAGAATGCACAATGCCATTGGCAGGGTCTTTTAAGGCATGGTGAATTTTGATCATGGCCATTTTAATCATATCAGCTGCACTCCCTTGAATGGGCGCGTTGATGGCATTTCGCTCGGCAAAGCCCCTTACCGTAAAGTTGGCAGAGTTAATGTCTCTAAGGTACCTTCTACGGCCCATTAATGTTTCTACATAACCATACTCTTTGGCAAAGTTGATGGTTTCGTCCATATACCTTTTAATGCCAGGGTACGACTTAAAATACTCTTCGATAATCTGCCCTGCTTCTTTGCGGCTAATGCCTAAATTTTGGCTCAAACCAAAAGCACTTTGTCCATAGATAATCCCAAAGTTTACGGCTTTGGCATTGCGTCTTTCTGCCGGGCTTACCTCTTCTAAAGGTTTGTTATACACCCTTGCCGCGGTGGCAGCATGAATGTCTAATCGATTTATAAAAGCCTCTATCATGGCTTCTTCCTTGGCTACAGAGGCTATAATTCTAAGTTCTATCTGAGAATAATCTGCACTCAACAGCACATAATCTTCATTGCGTGGCACAAAAGCTTTTCTCACTTCTTTGCCTCTATCTGTTTTAATAGGAATGTTTTGCAAATTGGGGTTGGTAGAACTAAGGCGGCCTGTGGCCGCCACTGCCTGATTAAAACTGGTATGAACCCTACCTGTTTGCGGGTTTATCATCGTGGGCAAAGCATCTACATAAGTAGACTTAAGCTTTTGCAATTGCCTCACCGTTAAAATCTTTTTCACAATCTCATGCTCCGATAAACCCAACAACACATCTTCGTCTGTTTTATACTGCCCGGTTTTAGTTTTCTTAGCCTTTGGGTCGAGCTTTAAATGATCAAACAACACCTCTCCTAATTGCTTGGGAGAGCTAATATTAAATGGCACTCCAGCCAGGCTTAAAATTTCTTTTTCTAAGGTAGTTAACTCACCCTCTAACTCTTTGGAGTAATCGTTTAAGAAGGCTTCATTGATTTTAATGCCTTCGATCTCCATATCACTTAATACATCTATCAGCGGCAACTCGAGTTTTTGCAATAGTTCAACTCCTTTCTTCTCTTCTAACTCGGGTGCCAGTTTATGCTTTAGCTGAAGGGTAATATCAGCATCTTCTGCAGCATATTCTTTAATTTTCTCGAGGCCCACATCGCTCATAGAAAGTTGATTTTTGCCTTTCTTTCCTATGAGCTCTGTGATGCTCACCGGTTGGTATCCAAGGTAAATGCCACTCAGGTAATCCATCCCATGCCTAAGGTCGGCATCTATGATATAATGCGCCAACATGGTATCAAAAATCGGACCTTCTAAATGCAGTCCGTATCGTTTGATGATGTTAAGGTCGTACTTAATATTCTGGCCAATTTTAGTGATAGCAGGATGCACAAAAACTGGCTTAAAGAAGTGCAATAACTCTTTGGCTTGTTCAAAGTTTTCTGGGAAAGGAATATACCAAGCATGATGTGGCTTAATGGCAAAAGACAAACCAACAATATCGGCTTCGGTACTTTCTAGCTGCGAAGTTTCGGTATCAAAGCAAACCTCGGTGCATTGCAACAGCTCTTGTAGGCATTGGTTTTTTTCTTCTTCGGTTTGAACCAAAAGATAAGTATGCTCGGTATCTTGAATGGTTGTTAGGGTCGGCTGCGCCGACCCTAAATCATCTTCAGAATTTGGATTATCTAGAAGGGTCGGCGCAGCCGACCCCGACGACAGTAAATCTCCTTGGTTAAATAAATCAAATGCTCCAGCGGCTCCTTGCTGAGAAGGCTTGCTTTTGCTAGCCTGCGAAGCCGTAACATCAGTACCTGTAGTTGCTGGCGCACCAAACAGTCTTGCCGCCAATGTCTTAAACTCTAATTCGGCAAACAACTTCTCAGTGGCTTCTTTGTCTGCTGGCTCAATTATCAACTTATCTTCTTCAAAAGCAATTGGCACATTGATGTCGATGGTTGCCAATCTCTTGGATAATAAAGCCTGCTCTTTGTTGTTTTCTACATTCTCTTTTTGCTTGCCCTTTAACTCATGTGTATGTGCCAATAAGCCTTCTACACTGCCATACTTTTGTACCAATAACTTAGATGTTTTCTCGCCAATGCCTGGCACACCCGGAATATTATCTACCGCATCTCCCCACAAGCCTAAGATATCAATTACCTGCTTAACCTCTGATATCTCCCACTTCTTAAGCACCTCTGGCACGCCCATAATTTCAATGTCGTTGCCCATGCGTGCTGGCTTGTAGATAAAAATATTCTCCTCTACCAATTGTGCAAAGTCTTTATCAGGTGTCATCATATACACACTAAAACCTTCCATGGCAGCTTTTTTTGCCAAAGTACCAATGATGTCATCTGCCTCATAACCATCCATGATGAGCAATGGAATTTTTAATGCCTCCACTACTTTCATAATATAAGGCAAAGACTTAGTGATGTCTTCTGGTTGTTCTTCGCGATGGGCTTTGTACGCCTCAAACTCTATGTGCCTGGCGGTGGGTGCTGCTGTATCAAAAGCCACCCCAATATGGGTGGGCTTTTCTCTTTTAATTACATCCAACAAGGTGGTGGTAAATCCAAAAATAGCCGAAGTATTAAAACCATAACTGGTTACTCGTGGGTTCTGACTAAAGGCAAAATAGGCACGGTAAACCAAGGCCATACCGTCGAGCAAGAAGAGTTTTTTCTGAGTCATACCTTCGCAAGATAACAAAAGCTATGTGTAATTTTTAACACATACACTTAGCGCTCATCATGCCAGCTATACTTTAAAGGGCGTAGTTAAAATAACCCTATTGCAATCTAAAAACTACCGGCAATAATAATCTCACTGCAACAGGCTTTCCATTTTGAGTGGCGGGTGTCCAATTGGGCATTTTATTAATTACCCTCAAAGCTTCTTCGTCGCAACCAAAACCAATGCCACGCTCCACTTCGCTCATGCTCACCTTGCCTTCTGCATCTATTACAAAAGATAATACTACCTTGCCTTCTTTAGCATTTTCTCTTGCCAAACTAGGATAAACAAGATGCTTACCAATATATTCATACATCGCTTGAATGCCACCAGGGTATTCTGCCATTACCCCCACCGTATTTGGGTTATAAATTTCACCAGTTTCTTCTCCACCAATGGTAGGTAAACCTCCGCCAGTTCCAATTCCTGGCAGGCTTGGCAAGCCAATGTTCCCACCCATATTGGCGGTGGCATGGCCAGTACTTCCCATGCTTTGTATTACCTGTGCCACCACCTTTTTAACTTCTTCTTTTTTAACACGCTTCTTCGCAATTCTTTTGTCGGGCACAATTTCAAACTCTACATTTTCTAATTCAAAATCAAAACCCGAAGATAACTCTACATAACCTCCGCCACTGATGGCTGGCTTATTTGGCACTTTGGGAGCATCCGGAAAAATATCACCGAACTTATCCAAAGGATGTTGTGAAATAGTCACTGCCAATAGAATAACAAATGGCAGCAGTGTAAATAACAAACTCTTGTTAACCCTTGATGCATATGCCTTGCGTAATGCATAGGCACCATAAGATTTGTTTCTTTTTTCGAACACAACCTCATCGAGGTTTTGCTTGTTGGGATTAAATAGTAGCATAAGTTTAGATTTTATTGTACCCTTTTGATGCACTACTAACCCTATTTCCATATCTATCGTATCA
>CAYUDC010000116.1:0-6541 GCA_964443415.1 uncultured Chitinophaga sp.
GTTGTTTTATTAGGTGGCAAAGAAGATGCTGAGACAGGCGAACAGATTAGCAATGCTTGCGGCCATCAGGTGGTGAACATGTGTGGTAAAATTAGCCTAGCACAAAGCGCTTGGGTGGTTAAAAATGCCTTGCAGGTGCACACCAATGATACTGGCCTAATGCATATTGCCGCTGCGTTTAAAAAGCCTATTGTAAGTTACTGGGGCAATACATTGCCGGCCTTTGGCATGACCCCCTATTACGGCAAAGACAAAGCCCTTACCCAACAATTATCTACGCTCATAGAAAACAAAGATTTACCGTGTAGGCCTTGCTCTAAAATTGGGCATAAGGCTTGTCCCAAAGGACATTTTAATTGCATGGAAAGCTTGTAGTATTAATCTACAAAGTCTTGCAGATAAGCATAACGCTCTGTTAGCTTTCCATCTGCTGCAATGGTGGCATGCTTTAAGATATTGTCTTTGTCTTGTGTAAATAACAAGGGCAACACATGACGCTTGAGTTGCTCACCAAATTCTAATGAGGCATCAATAGGCAGCTCGCATGGCAAATTACCAACCGCTTGCACATCGATGGTATTGCATAAAAATGCTTCTACTTCACTTTCTGTAAAAACATTGTATCCATAAAACGGGCTATCAATGGTGGTACTGCGCGTGGTGCTAGGCACAGGGCCCGGCACATCGCAAGTAATGTCTGAGATTATCTTAATCCTAAAATCACTGCCTTTCATTTCTTCGTGGGTAAAGAAAGGTGCAATGCCCTCCTTCCAAAAAACTGCATTGATAAAAATATCTGCCTTTTGGTAATAGGGTTTAAAGGTGCTCACATAATCTTCTGGATGCTTGTAGAAGTCAGATTTATCCCAAGGCCTGCCATCTTTATGGGCATAATAATCTTCGCTGCGCAAATGCACATAAATGGGTTTGTTATAATCTTCTTCTAAAAATTCTTCCTGACTTACATGGTGAATTTTTAACTTCTTTAACAACTCCAATGCACCATGTGCCACCCTACCATCGCCGCACACTACAATGCGCACGGGAGGAATCTTTAGGCCTTTATATTGCTCTATCAAATTGGCATAATCTTTTAATTGATTGGCTGGCTTAAGGGCATAATACCCATACTTTTTGCCCAACATTAAAAAGGCATAATGCGTGCCCACTATGCCAGCAAACCTGCCAAAGCCAATGATACGATTGCCAGCATCCCAAGTAAGGGTTTCGTAATCTATTAAGCGAATGTTTTGCTTAAGGATAGCCCTCAATAATTTTCTATTATGGATTTGCTTTTTGATGGTATGGGAGAAAAAAAGATAGGTCTTATTGGGAATCAATGCATCCACCGCTACCTCTTTTACACCCAATAAAATATCTGCCTGAGACATATCTGTAGTAACCTGTGCACCTGCTTGCTGATAGGCTTCATCTGTAAAACATCTCTCCTGGCAAGATTCAACTAAAATGCTTAATCCTGGAAACGACTTTAACAATTCGGCGCAATGCTGCGGTGTAAGCGGTGTGCGATGGTCTACAGGTTGTTTGGTTTCTTTGATGATGCCTACGGTAATATTCATAATGGGATCAATGTAAAATAACAATGCCAGCTTTGTTACTTAATTCTCTTTGTTTGTCTTTTAATAGTTTTATGAGCTCTAAGGCAAAGCCAATTTCTTCGTCGCTGCCCTTTTCTATGGCCAACTTAAGCTCTTCATTGGCCTGATGGGCCATTTTTTCTAACTGTTTCTTTTCTAAGTAAAAGAAGGTAGAAGCAATGTCTTCTAAATAATTATCCTCTGGCGATACCAAGGGCACATTATATTTCTCTGTCCACTTTTTACTGGCTTCATTCTCGTGTGCCAACAAACTTGCCGTGGTAGAAGATATCAATGGATTTTGATGATTGATAAAGACGGTTGACTCAATAGGTAATTGATCATGCATCAAACGTTTTATCTCGTCTACCATCAGTCGCATCGATTCTTGCTCTATTTGAATTTCTAATTGCTCCAGGGCATGAATCATATAATGCGCTACATGGCTATATCCTTCCATGGCTTTATGACCATGCAAAATCATCATCTTTACAAGGTAGCGCTCCTGCTCATGAACGGGCTCTTCTTTAAGTAATTCTTTGAGCTCTTCTTGTAGCGATAACTTAGGCGTTTCGGGTTCAACCCACTCCTTCTCTTTTTGATTTAGAAAGCCGTTTCTAAACTTATTGAGCTCTGTAATCAATAAGCTTTCATTCATTTCTAGCAATACCGAACATTCTTTAATGAATGCCATGCGCTTAATGCCATCTGGAATTTTACCAATGCTCTCTACGATGTCTCTGGTAACATTGGCCTTTTTTACAGGGTCGTTGGCCACGTCTGTGAGCAGGAGTTTTACCTTAAATAAGATAAAGTCCTTTGATTCTTTCTTTAAATATTCGCCAAAAGCTTCTGCACCCGATTTCTTGGCAAATGAATCGGGGTCTTCTCCATCCGGAAAAGGCACCACCTTTACGTTAAGCCCTTGTTCTAGCAGCATATCTATACCACGCATACTGGCTTTGATACCTGCTGCATCCCCATCATACAAAACGGTTACATTTTCTGTATGACGTTTGATGAGTTTAATTTGATTTTCGGTAAGCGAAGTACCACTTGAGGCCACCACATTTTCTATTCCGGCTTGGTGCATAGAAATGACGTCTGTATACCCTTCTACCAAGTATACAAAGTCGCTCTGACGTATGGCATTTTTGGCAAAGAACAAACCATATAGCTCATTGCTTTTATGGTAGAGCAGGGTTTCTGGCGAGTTTACGTATTTGGCACTCTTATCATCCTTTTTAAGCTGGCGCCCGGCAAAGGCAATTACCTTACCGGTATGCCCATGGATGGTAAACATCACCCTTCCGCGATAGGCATCGTATACTTTATCTTGCTCATTCTTTTTAACCAGCCCAGCCTTCACCAGCAGGTCTTCGTTGTAAAGCGCAGCAATAGCTGTATCATGTAAATGATTCCAAGCATCCATGCTATACCCTAACTTAAACTTCTTGATGATATCGTGTCTAAAACCACGTTCTTCAAAATAAGACAAGCCAATGGTATTGCCTTCCTCAGATTCCCACAGTTGCTGCTCAAAATAATCGGCAGCCCAATTGTTTAATATTTGGAGGCTTTCTTTTTCGGAGCGAATGGCCTTTTCTTGGTCGAGGTTTACATTCTCCTGCTGTGGCCATTCGATGCGGTATTTATCGGCCAAGCTTTTGAGCGCCTCAATATAACCCAAGCCATCATGCTCCATGATAAAGTTCACGGAGTTTCCTGCCTTGCCACAGCCAAAGCATTTATAAATTCCTTTGGCAGGCGAGACCGAAAAGCTGGGAGTTTTTTCATTATGAAAGGGGCACAACCCCGTAAGATTGGCCCCTCTCCTTTTTAACCTTACATAGTCGCCCACTACCTCTTCGATATTGGCGGCCTGCAAGATTTCATCTATTTTACTTTGTGGTATCAATCGGTTTGACCCAAATATAAGTTCACAAACTAGAAGTTAAACTCACTCTTGTAAGTATCAAAATTTGGGTTCACACAAAAGATAGGCACATTACCAGAGTCGTTTACAATTTGCTGCGCATAAGTTTCGATGATGTATTCTCTGATAGATTTATCATCTTCTTGCTGCGTCATAATCATAATTAGGTCTGCCATTTTCATTTCGGCAAAGTCTAAGGTTTTACGTGCAAAATCGCTGTTATCCTCTAAAATGGTTTCTTCGTGTGCTACACCTGCCTCGTCAAATAAATTCTGAATTTGACGCAGGTTGGCCATCAATTTATTGTTTAAGAATTCGTCGCCCACTTTATAAGTTAGAATATGAATGGTAGACTTATACGACTTACCTAAATGGATGGCCCATTTTACTTTTTGCTTAGACTCGGCAGAAAGGTCTAATGGGAACACAATGTTCTTATAGGCATTTGGGTTCTTATCGGTTTTCACCACAATTACTGGCATGGTAGAGTAACTGATGGTGCGGCTGGCGTTTGAACCAATCACACGCTCCACGCCGCTGGCGCCGTGGGTACCCATGATCACGCAATCGCAGCCAAACTCTTCGGCAGTTTCGATAATGGTTTTATAAATTTTACCCGATTTTACTACGGTATGGCAAATAATGCCAAAACTATTTTTAATGTCTTTTGCCTTTTCGTTAAGGCGAGATAGCATGGCTTCTTTGGCTAAATTATCTTTTGCTTCGCTTTTGCTAAAGCTAAAAATATTGCTTAAAAAATCTTCTTCCAAAATACTGAGTAATACCAAGTCATTATCAAAATGTTTGGCCACTTGGGCAGCATGACCTAAGGCATTGAGGGAGATTTCAGAAAAATCTACCGGCACGAGCATAATGTTTTTTTTCTTTTCCATTTTTTGGGTTTCTAATTTTCATTGCAAATGTAAATTTTTTAATTAGCATGCAGGCATTAAAATTTGCATATGAAAATAGCAGCAAGCGAACTCATTTTAAACCAAGACGGCTCGGTGTATCACCTACACTTACTGCCTGAGGATTTGGGAGATACGGTAATTTTGGTGGGCGACCAAGACAGGGTGCCAGAGGTGTCTAAACATTTCGACCGCATAGAAATCCGCAAACAAAAGCGCGAATTTGTTACCCACACAGGGTATATCGGGTTGAACCGAGTGAGTGTTATCTCTACCGGAATTGGGACAGACAACATAGACATTGTTTTAAACGAACTCGACCAATTATTGAACATAGATTTGGCCACTAGGGAACTCAAATCCCATAAACGCGATTTAAGTTTAATTCGCGTTGGCACCAGTGGGGCCCTGCAATCCGACATTCCGGTAGACAGTATTTTGGTCTCTACCCATGGTTTGGGCTTAGATGGATTGTTGTGGTATTACCCGCACACGCCTATGTTTGAACTCGAAAACCTAGCCAAGCAATTGGGGATACCATTTGTAAAACCCTATTTGTTTGAGGCGCACCCAGATTTGATGAAGAAGTTTGAACAAGGTTCACTTAAAGGCATTACAGCCACCTGCCAAGGATTCTACGGCCCGCAGGGCCGTGGTTTAAGAAAGTCTATTGTTGAACCCAACCTTCCTCAAAAACTCAGTAGCGTCAGGATTGGATCAAACCGAATAACCAACTTTGAAATGGAAACAGCAGCCATACTCGGACTAAGCCATATTTTTGGGTTTAAGGCCACCGCCGTAAACGCCATTTTGGCCAACCGCATCAACCATACCTTTAGTAGCAACCCAGCTACTATCGTAGAAAAGGCCATTGTTTATACTTTAGACGCGCTGTTTGGATAATGAGTCAAGAACTGCTGCGATATAGAATTGCCTTGAATTTAATTCCGGGCATTGGCGATGTGCTTATCAAGAACTTGATAAGTTACTGTGGCAGTGAAGAAGCTGTTTTTAAGGAAAGCGAAAACAAACTACAAAAAATCCCAGGGATTGGGCAACACCTTGCCAAACAAATCAAGGGATTTAAGAACTTTGAGCGGGCAGAGAAAGAAATAAAGTTCATAGAAAAACACCAGATTAAGCCTTTGTTTTATTTAGAGGCTGGGTACCCAAAGCGCTTATTGGAGTTTATGGATGCCCCCAATTTATTGTATTCTTTAGGTGGGCACGAATTAAATAATAGAAAGGTGGTAGCCATTGTGGGCACCCGCAAAGCCAGTGAATATGGGAGGCAGTTTACAGAAAAACTTATAGCCGTATTAAAAGACAAAAATGTGTTGGTGGTAAGTGGCTTGGCAGCTGGCATTGATGGCATGGCGCATAAGTATGCGTTAGAAGCCGGACTAGAAACCACAGGAGTATTGGCCCACGGTTTTGATAGGATGTATCCAGCGCAACACAAATTATTGGCGGCTAAAATGATTAAACAGGGCGGTTTGCTAACGGAGTTTCCAAGCGAAACCATTCCGGATAAAGAAAACTTCCCCAAGAGAAACCGCATTGTGGCAGGCATGTGCGATGCTTTGGTATTGGTAGAAACTGCTATTAAAGGAGGGTCTAGAATTACCGCCGAAATTGCCAATTCATATAATAAAAACGTGTTTTGTGTGCCCGGCAGAACCACCGATTACTATTCTAAAGGCTGTAATTATTTGATTCAATCTAACAAAGCCAACATGCTTTGCGAGCCAGCAGATTTGTTGGATTATATGAATTGGAACGATAAAATAGTGAAAGGCAATGCCAAAAAACAGCTACAGTTATTTGAGAGTTTACCTAGCCACGAGCAAGAATTGTTGCACTTTATAAGGGAGAAAGTAAAGATAAGCATAGACCAAATGGCCTTTGAATTGCAAACCGATCCGGGGATATTGGCACTTAAGTTATTGGAATTAGAATTTGCTGGTTATGTAAGAAGTTTACCAGGTAAAATGTATGAGTTGAGCTAACAAGAATGGTGATTATAAGAGTATAAAATGAAGAAAAACAAGTGAAATCATGGTATTAACACCCGATGAGCTATGTTTAAAATGGAA
>CAYUDC010000116.1:6641-8645 GCA_964443415.1 uncultured Chitinophaga sp.
CCTTAAGCCATTTTATGCGTATTATACTACCTGCTTTATTATTGATTTCATGGATTCATGGCTTTGGACAAGCCTCTCAACCTACCGAGGTGAAAGATTGTGAAATGGTAACTTTACAAACCATTGATAGACTTTCTGAAGATTTAAAGCAGCATCAACTCGATTCATTCGACCTCATAGTAAATGAGTGGGTAAGGCTATGCGGAATCACAGAATGTACCCAAAGGCTAATTATTTTTAAAAGCATCAAAGACCGTCAACCTATTGAAGCCGCCATTCAATTGTATCTAGAAAACAATTTTCACCGAGAATTGAAATACCGAATTGAAAATGCCAAAAGGATTAACTTTGGATATATTTATGCTCATAGCAAAGCCTATTTCGACTTTGTGCCATTGCGGCACCAAATAGATTCTATCATTGCAGAAGAATCAAGCATGCTCCTAAAAACCAACACGCTTAACCCAGATGAAAAATTGTTTTGCTTGATGTTTTCGGGTGATATCTTAGCATTTGATAAAGAAATTAAAAAATCTGAATACGATAAGAGTTATACCAAAAAATTGTTGCTTAAAAACCTCAGAGAAAGAAGCAATCAATTCATAGCTTATTCGCTTTATTCAGGAATGTATAGACCCTTGGGTAATCAAACTGTTTTTTCTAACTCACCCATGATAGGATTAACATTCGGTAGTCCTCTAAAACATAAGTTACTGGTTGAACTCGGAATTAAATTTAGAATCAATATCAATGACGCTTCCTTTAATTACTATGCCTTAGGAGACACCAATGATGTTAACTCAAGCCTCAGTGTATTTTTTGGCGGTTCTATTGGATACAAGTTGTATGAAAGTGAGAAATTAATATTGATACCAAAATTAGGTATTGGATTAGAATCGGTGGATACAGGGCTATCCGAACCAGTGACTAACTCACAAGAAGGAACAGAACTTGACATAGAAACCCTCCACCTTTCTTTAGGATTATCTGCCATGACACCTGTATCTAAAAGAAGCTACCTTGGGCTTGGATTTAATTATCATTACTGCCCCTACCAATGGGATAAAAACCTCTTAACCCAATTTAATAACAACTTGATAAGTGCAGAAGTGTTTTGGAGATTTTAAATTGTACTAAAAAAAACCACAAGCTTAGCTCATTCTAAAGAAATAGTTAAGCCCCCTTCTTTCCAAAATTTTGATGCATCTTTGTAGGGTTATGAAAAGAAATTTCGATATCAAGTTCTTCTGCTTATTAGCGTTCGCAGTTGCCTTCCATTATTCGGCATGGGCCGGGCCTAAAAAGCCAAAAAAATTTAAGCAACCCAAACGCGTGATTTTTTTAATTGGCGATGGCATGGGATTAACCCAAATCTCTGGCGCCATGAGCACTTATACTGGCAGAAATGCCTTCGAAAGATTTGAGGTGATTGGCCTTAGCAAAACCTCCTCCGCAGACAATTATGTGACCGATAGCGGTGCCGGTGCAACCGTTTTTTCTATTGGCAAAAAAGCAAAGAATGGCGCCATTGGCGTAGACAGTGCTGAGAATACGCCAGATGGCTTATACGAGAAATTAAAGTTAAAAGGTTGGGGTACTGGGGTAGTGGCCACTAGTAGCATTACACACGCTACCCCTGCAGCCTTTTACGCGCATGTTAAAAGTAGAAAATCGCAGGATGAAATAGCAGAGTTTTTGGTACGCAAAACCTGTGATATTGCCATTGGAGGTGGCAATCAATTTTTTATTAAAAGAAAAGACCAAAGAAACTTATACAACGAACTGAGCGAGTTTGGTTATTTAACCTTGCATGATACCACTTGGGTTGAACCAAACGCCAAAAAACTCATATATACCATGGCAGAAGATGGGCTACCCAAAATGACAGAAGGCCGTGGCGACTTCCTATTAAAAGCCACCAAACTTGCCTCTAGAAATTTACATCAACATTATGGCAATTACTTCCTAATGGTAGAAGGCTCTCAGATAGATTGGGGCGGGCAT
>CAYUDC010000117.1:0-8497 GCA_964443415.1 uncultured Chitinophaga sp.
ACTGAACCATGGTAAATTGATTCCTTAAATATCCTAATTCTAGCTTATTATAGAATTGATTTTGAGCTTTTATTGAAATTGAGAAAATGAAAAAAATAGAAAAAAATAGAAAAGCTTTTCTGCTATTTATATTCATAAGTGGTTTGATTAGCACGTATATGCAACTCCTTCCTCTCACTTGGTTCAACCCTACCAATAATTTGAGCTTTGATACCAAATGATTGTGCGATGCTCATGAGGCCTTCGGCGGTTTGCTCGTCGGTATAAAACTCGAGTAAGTTACCCATGTTAAATACTTTATACATCTCTTCCCAACTGCTGCCACTTTGCGCTTGAATCATTTTAAACAAAGGTGGTAATTCAAACAGATTGTCTTTTACGATCTTAAATTTATCAATAAAATGAAGGATTTTAGTTTGCCCACCCCCCGTGCAATGCACCATGCCATGTATCTTATCAAAGTATTCGTCTAAAATAGGTTTAATAACTGGCGAGAAGGTGCGGGTAGGAGATAGAATCATTTTGCCAACATTTAAGGGATGTTCTGGCAAATGGTCTTGTAAGTTTAATCCTCCTGTGTACACCAATTCTTTGGGTACCAATGGGTCGTAGCTTTCTGCAATTTCTTGGTATTTTTTGCCCAATACATCATGTCTTGCCATGGTTAAGCCATTGCTGCCCATGCCTGCATTATAACTGCTTTCGTAGCTTGCTTGGCCAAATGAGGCAAAACCTACAATGACATCACCCGCTTTAATGCGATGATTGCTCACGATACTATCTTGCTTTGCCCTTGCGGTAACCGTAGAGTCAACAATAATGGTTCTTACCAAATCGCCTACATCGGCAGTTTCTCCGCCTGTAGAATGAACGTTAATGCCGTGTGTTTGCAGCATGGCAATAAACTCTTCGGTGCCTTCTATGATGGCAGAGATAACTTCACCTGGAATTAAATTCTTGTTTCTTCCAATGGTAGACGAAAGGGTGATGTTTTGGTACACGCCTGCGCAAAGCAAGTCGTTTAAGTTCATTACAATGGCATCTTGTGCAATGCCTTTCCATACACTTAAATCTCCGGTTTCTTTCCAATACAAATAGGCCAAAGAAGATTTGGTGCCAGCGCCATCGGCATGCATGATATTGCAATAGGCTGGGTCGCCTCCCAAATAATCGGGCACAATCTTGCAAAATGCCTTTGGAAACAAGCCTTTGTCTAGGTTTTTAATGGCGGCATGCACATCTTCTTTCTGAGAAGAAACGCCCCTTTTCATGTATTTATCTGAACTCATCTGGGGCAAAATTAAGAAAATAAAGCAGCTTTACCGCCTTTGCTTATAATCGGTTTTAATTACCCGCACCGTAGTTCTTCTGTTTTGTTGGTGCTCTTCTTCGCTACAATCCACCTCATCGCTGCAATCATTTACCAGCTTGGTTTCTCCAAAGCCTACAGGCACTAGGCGGTCTTTGGCAATGCCTTTGCTAATCAAATATTCTACACACGATTTTGCCCTTTTGTTAGATAGGTCGAGGTTATATTCGGCAGGTGCCCTGCTATCGGTGTGCGAGGCCAACTCTACCACCAAATTGGGGTTGGCTTTTAAAATTTGTGCCATAGAATCTAATACCTTGGCTGCATCTTCACGGATATTCCATTTGTCTAAATCGTAGTAAATGCCTTGCATGGTAAGTTCTACGTCGGTAGGTGGAATTAAATCTAACACAAAGTTCAAGAGGATGGTGGTGTCATTTACAATGCCGTTGGTATTGCATAATTGCGGGTTGCTACTCAAATATTTGTCTAGGCTTGCACTCACTTTTGGTAAATCATTTAGTGGCAGCTCTGCGCTAAAGGCACCTCTTTCGTTGGTTTTTATCTTCCAAAGGGATTGACCATTTTGTGAAATGGTTTCGATACTTGCGCCAGCTAGTGGTGTGGCCGACTCCCTTTCTATTACGGTTCCTTTTACCAAAACAATCACTGGTTTGTCGCTGATGCTGTATATATCATCGTCGCCCATGCCACCTTCTCTGTTAGAGGTAAAGTAAGCAAATGGCTTTCCTTTTTGTCTTAAAGAGGCTTTGATAAAGCTAATGCCAAAATCGTCGGCTCCCGAGTTAATGGGCGATTGCAAGTTTTGCGCCACTTTAAAGGTGCCTGCGCTGTCGGCAGTTTTATAGAGGTCTAATCCTCCCATGCCAAAAAATCCTTTGGATGAAAAGTAGATCTCTCCATTTTCATCTACATACGGAAAAAGCTCGTCTTCAGAGGAGTTTACATTTGGGCCAAGGTTAACAGGGTTTCCCCAGGTGTCTTTTACGGGATTGTAATCTATATACCAAATATCTTTATTACCAAAGCCTCCGGGCATATCGCTGCTAAAATACAAGCGTTTGCCATCTACAGAAAAGGCAGGGTGGCCAATGCTAAAGCTGTCTGAGTTTATGGGTAATGGCTTTGGGTCGACCCAAACCCCGTTTTGAAAATAACTTACGAGCACTTTGCAGAATAATCCAGCACCATCCTTGCCATTACATTGGGTAAACAACACCATGCTTTCGTTGCTATCTAGCCAGGTTACACCTTCGTTATAATTAGTGTTAAGTGATTTAATGGCTTCGGGTTTGGCAAAGCCATCTCCACTAAATTTTGCTAAGAAGATATCACAGTATTTTTGTCCGGTCCACTCAAACACTTCGCTTCCTTGGGCTTCTTTGCGGGTGCTGGTAAGGTATAATCCTTTGCTGCTTACAAATGGGGCGTAATCGCTTTGGTCTGAATTAAGCGCCGTTACATTCTCTACTTTAAATTTGAGGGGATTGGCTTTCCATTCGGCAGAAATGGCACAGCTTTGCATGGCTAATTTTCCTTTGGGGTCTTCGGGAGCTTCAAAGGTATAGTCGTAAAAAACTCTGTTGGCATCGTCGTAGCGTTCAAAGTTCTTAAGAAGTTGTCCGTAGCTGTATAGGATAAATGGATCGGGGTATTTAGAGTTAACTACATCTTCGTACCATTTAAGGGCTTGTTTAAAGTTGTTGCTGTTGCGATAGCTGTCGGCAATTTTAAAGAGTATCTTTTGCTTTTCTTCTTCTTGTTTTACCTTGGGGTACACCTTCTGAAATAGGAGGGCTGCGGTATTATATTTTTTGGAGCGATAAGCTGCTTCTGCCCTGTCTAACTCTAGCTGGTAGGCGGGTACGTTTTGTTGTTGAGCCAATAACATTTTGCTGGGCATCAAGCACAAAATGGCGAGTGATAAAAGCAGTATGCGCATACAAGTTAAACGTTTTTAATACTTAATAGATTTCAATTCAACCATAAAAAAAAGGGGCACCGGAGCGCCCCTTTTTAAGTCAGTATTTTTAGCCCCTCGGTTGTGTTCGCACACCCGGGGTTGGCGTTGCTGGGCCTGGTCTACCTTGAGGTCTGCCTTGAGGTCTTTGATTAGCAGGTGCTGTTTGTTGAACAGGTCTAGGTTTTTCCCAATAGATGTCTAACACCTTAACGGTTGTTCTACGATTTAGCTGATGTTCTGCTTCTGTACATCTTAAACCTTCTTGTCTTTCGTTAGGGCCTTCGCAATTACAATGCATAGCGGCAGAATCTTTTTGATTTTCGCCATATCCTCTCGACACCAAACGAAGCGTGTCGATTCCATTTCTTACAAGGTAAGCTACGGCAGAGTCGGCACGTCTTTGAGATAAACCAATATTGTAAATAGAGTCGGCACGACAGTCGGTATGCGAACCTAACTCAATTTTTAAACTTGGATATTTGTTCAATACAGTAATTAAAGAGTCTAAGACTTTAGCAGCATCTGGTCTGATGTTGGCTTTGTCTAAGTCGTACAAGATACCACGCAAGGTAAAGGTTTCTAAACCTAAAGAGTTCAATTCAAAGTTTTGAACCAAATCGGTTGATACTTCTAAGCCGCGGGTAGTTTTTTCTTCCATTTTACTATCATAGAACATGGCTCTAGAAGCAAATAGTTCGTAATCAGTTTTAGATTTTAACACAATTTTATAAGAGCCCGCGCCATCTGTTTTGAGTACAATCTTGCCAGTATCGCTACTAGAGGTAATGGTTACTACGGCATTTGGCATAATCTCTTTGGTGATGGCATTTCTAACCACCCCACTCAAAGTAAATACCAATGGAGTCATGTGAAAGCGCCAGATATCGTCTTGTCCTTTGGTGCCTTCGCGGTTACTACTTAGGTAGCCACTTTCTTTGTCTTTTCCGAAGATGATGCCAAAGTCGTCGCCATGAGAGTTTATAGGCGATTTCATATTGATAGGATCGCTCCAATCTGTGCCAGTTCCTTTGGTCCAGAAGATATCAGTACCACCTAAACCAACATGTCCGTTAGAAGCAAAATATAGCATGCCATCATCGGTGATTAATGGATACATTTCGTCGTCTTCGGTATTTACTACTGGACCTAGGTTAACTGGGTCGCCCCAAGTTTTTCCTCTGCCACTTTTGGTAACCATCCAAATATCTTTACCTCCAATAGAACCAGGCATGTCTGAGCTAAAGTATAGGGTGCTTCCATCTGCGCTTAAGCTTGGCTGACCGCAGTTAAAGGAGTCGGTACTAAATGGCAATGGTTCTGGCTCGCTCCACTCAGAACCTGATAGTTGAGAGGTATATAAGCGGCAGTGATTTCCTTTTTTACCATTGTCGTAATTACATTTGGTGATGAAGATGGTTGCAAAACGTTTGTCAAAGCAAACTACACCATCATTTAAGCTTCCATTTAATTTGTCTTTATCCACCAATACAGGTAATTGATAAGTAATGTTGTTAGGATTCTTTTTGTCTACTTTGAAGGTGGTGGTGTATAAATCGGTATAGCTATTACCCGTCCAACCATAAGTAGAGCCACTCACACCTTTTTCGCGGTCTGAGGTAAAGTACAGTTGATCTTTCTTAAAGAATTGCGGTGCAAAATCTTGCCAACGGGTATTAAGTCCTTTTACATTTTCTACGATGTAACGGGTTTTCTCATTTTTCCATTTTAAGGCATTTTGGCAACCTTCAATCATGCGTTGTGCCTCGGTAGCCTTTTCATTAGACATTTTAAGGTAGTTCTTAAACTCTATGATAGCCTCATCGTATTTGCCATTATTTTTAAGTGTTTTGGCAAGCATGTATTGGTTTTCTTCGTTTTTCGGATCAACCTTAATGGCTTTTCTGTACCAGTTTTCGGCATTTTTCATGTCGTTCATTTTCCAGTAACAGAAGGCAGCCATGTTAGCTGCTTCAATGCGTTCGTCTTTTTTGCTGGTTTTAGAATAAATCTTGCGGTAATTTTCGTTGGCAAAGTTGTATTCTTTCTTAGCCATGTGGCCACGAGCAACCTCTAGAGAGCCCCCTTTACTACAGCTGCTAATAGTTAGCACGCTCACCATCAAAAGGCTTAAACTAATAAGGAGTAAATGTTTTTTATTCATGTAAAGACAGAATTAATTCGATTTCTATTTAATGCAAGTTTATTAAATTTTTACACACTATCGACTATTTTCCCTCAAAAAAATCATAAAAAAAACGGCCGAAGCCGTTTTATATTATTTTATGAAGAGCATTTCTCTGTATTTTGGTAGTTTCCAAAGTTCGTCATCTACCAAGTATTCAAGTGAATCGCTGGCTTCACGAATTGGGTCAAACAGAGGTTTTACCTTTTTGCAAATGGCCAAGGCGCTTTCATGCGAACTCTTAGCATGGTGCGCCTTTTCTAGCTCTACATGAAGCTTTTGAGCATTACTATAAATGGATTTTATATGTCCACTAATTTCCTTAATCAAGCTAATTTGCACCTCGGTATCTGCCTTAGTTAAACCGGCTGCTTTCATTGCATCCACACTTTCTGCCAAGTTTCTTTGGTAGGCAATGGCTGCTGGAATAACATGTGAAGTGGCCAATTGCGCTAATAATTTAGCTTCAATATCCAATTTCTTCACATATAACTCTTGCATGATTTCGTAACGGGCATTTAATTCAACTTCGTTAAAAATCTCATTGCTTACAAAAAGGTCTTTAGACGACTTGCTAATGTATGCATTTAAGGCTTCTGGGGTGGTTTTGATATTGCTTAAACCACGTTTGGCAGCTTCTTTTACCCATTCTTCGCCATAACCGTTGCCTTCAAACAAGATTTTCTTGCTGTTTTTATAATAGCCTTTTAAAACTTCTAAAATGGCATCTTCTTTTTTCGCACTGTTCTTTTTAATATAAGCGTCAACCTCTGCTTTAAACTTATTAAGTTGGTTAGCCATAATGGCGTTTAACACAATCATGGCATTGGCGCTATTAGCACTAGATCCTACCGCTCTAAACTCAAACTTGTTACCAGTAAAGGCAAAAGGCGAGGTGCGGTTTCTATCGGTATTGTCTAATAAGATGTCTGGAATCTTATTTACATTGATGCTAGTTGCCTTATTTGTTTTGCTGGTTGCTTTATTGTTAAAGATTGCTTCCAATACTTCCGTCATTTGAGTGCCAATAAAGATACTCATGATGGCTGGTGGTGCTTCGTTGGCACCTAAACGATGGTCGTTGCCAGCAGAGGCAATTGAGGCACGCAATAAATCGGCATGATCATGCACTGCTTTAATCACATTTACAAAGAAGGTTAAAAACTGTAGGTTATTGGCTGGGTCTTTGGTTGGCGCTAACAAGTTTACACCAGTGTCTGTAATTAAGCTCCAGTTGTTGTGTTTACCACTTCCATTAACACCTGCAAAAGGTTTCTCGTGTAACAATACTTTAAAGTGGTGGCGTTGGGCTACTTTCTCCATCACATCCATCAACAATTGGTTGTGGTCTATGGCAAGGTTTACCTCTTCAAAATTAGGAGCACACTCAAATTGAGAAGGAGCTACCTCATTATGACGGGTTTTAAGAGGAATACCCAATTTATAGCATTCGGTTTCAAAATCCACCATAAAGTCGTGCACACGTGGTGGAATAGAACCAAAGTAGTGGTCTTCTAACTGTTGACCTTTTTCTGGTGAAAGTCCAATTAAGGTGCGGCCTGTAAGCATCAAGTCGGGGCGGGCAATCACCATGGCCTCGTCTACTAAGAAATATTCTTGCTCTATACCCAAAGAAGCATAGGCTTTCTTTACATTTTTATCAAAATAAGAAGAAACTACGTTTACCACCGATTTCTCAACTGCATGTAGTGCTTTTAACAAAGGTGCTTTGTAGTCTAATGCCTCGCCGGTATAAGAAACAAAGATGGTAGGAATGCATAATGTTTTTCCATTAGATCCTTCCATGATAAAGGCGGGTGAAGATGGATCCCAAGCAGTATAACCGCGGGCTTCGAAGGTATTGCGGATACCTCCATTAGGGAAGCTCGAGGCATCTGGTTCTTGTTGAACCAAAGCGCTGCCGCTAAATTTTTCCATCGAACGACCATCTTCTGTTGGCTCAAAAAACGAATCGTGCTTTTCTGCAGTAGCACCTGTTAAAGGTTGAAACCAGTGAGTATAATGACTCACACCTTTAGACATGGCCCAAGCTTTCATTCCACTAGCAACTTGGTCGGCTACATTTCTGTCGATTTTCTCGCCATTTTTAATGGCATTAGAAACCGCCTTGTAAGCCTCTTTACTTAAGAATTGAAGCATGGCAGCATCGTTAAAAACATTGCTGTTAAAGTAATCCGAAATTCTTTCGGAAGGGGGAGTGACATTCACGGTTTTTCTGGCTTGTACCGTGTCTAGAGCTTTGGAACGAATTGTTAACATTGTGGGAGTGCGTTTTATTGGGCGCGAAGATAAGCGTAACTTTTTTTATTAAGGGCCTAAATAGTAAACAATTAATCCGCAATTTTTGGTTCAAACCAAATGTATTGGATTTTTAGCCTTATTGCATTTCGGCCAACAAGCCCTCTTTTAGTGCATAGTGGCTTGCTATTATTCGGGTTGAACCAAGCCTATTTATCACAAAACACATGAGGATGCTAGCTGCCACAATCATATCTGAACGAAAGGAGGGGACACCTTTTAATAATTTTCTGCTTTCTGTGGTGCTCGTAAGAATGCAGGTTTTATACAATTGCAATTGTTCCCAAGAAACTTCGTGTGCGTGTTGGCTTAGGTTGGGTATGGTTTGACCCAAATCGAACGTAAGCACCTCGCGTAAGGTGTCGAAGCTGCCCGCAGAGCCGGCAAACCAAACAGCATGATGCAGTTTTTGTTGTTCCCAAACCTCTGTTAAAATTTCGGCTAGGTAATTTTCAATTTCTAAGATTTGGCTAGGGCTAGCTGGGTTGCTAAGTGGGAATTTATCAATGAGTCGGGCTGCCCCAATTTCGTAGCTTTTTTTCCAAATGATGTCTTGTTGCTGTGCCAAGATAAATTCTACACTGCCGCCTCCAATGTCCATGATCCAAATGGGAGATGGTGGTAGGTTAAAGGAATAAGAAACACCTTTATAAATTAACTCAGCCTCGCGGTTGCCATCTATTTGCTGTACCTCAAAGCCAAA
>CAYUDC010000118.1:0-8268 GCA_964443415.1 uncultured Chitinophaga sp.
CCTATTTAACCCTAAATAGACCAGAAAAAAGAAACGCCCTCAGCTTTGAATTTGTAGCCGCTTTGAAGCAAATGCTTACAAAAGCACAAGAAGATGATACCTGTAAAGTGGTGGTGATAAAGGGTGCCGGAGAATCGTTTTGCTCGGGTGCAGACCTTGCCTCACTCCAAGCTCTACAAACCAATACCTTTGAAGAAAACCTTGCCGATAGCAAGCACCTTGCCGAACTATTTCTTCAAATTTACCATTTCCCAAAAGTTGTCATCAGCATGGTGCACGGCGCAGCTTTTGCAGGCGGCTGCGGATTGGCAACCATTTGCGATTTTTGCTTTGCAGAATCACATGCTAAGTTTGCCTATACAGAAGTAAAAATTGGCTTTATCCCAGCTATTGTAATGGTATTCTTATTAAGACAAGTGGGTGAGCGTAAAGCACGACAAATATTATTAAGTGCAGAGGTGCTAGATGCTTCACATGCTAAAGAAATGGGGCTAATTAATTACGTAGTAGAATCGCCCATGTTAGAAGAGGTAGTGCACGATTTTGCCTTAAAGCTTTGTAAACAAACTTCTGCTCAATCTATTGCATCCACTAAAACCATGCTAGCAAAAGTTCCTGAACTAAGTTTGGATCAAGCCATACAATACGCTGCCGAAATGAATGCGCAAACGCGAGCGAGCGATGACTGCAAAAAAGGGATTAGCGCATTTTTAAACAAAGAAAAACTTAGCTGGTGATGCGATTGTATTGTGCCTTTTTATTAAGTATTCTTTACGCTCCTCTTTGGGGTCAAACCCTACTCAAAGAAGGCAAGCTGTTTTATGATATCACCTACCAAAACTTGCCCCAAGAAATGAAACGCAACGAACATCTGTTGCCTCATGAAGCCAGCTTTTATTTTAAAGATCAACGTACGCGCATGGAAATGGGATTGGCCGGTATGGGCAAAAACACCACCATTTACAATGGAAACACCAGAGAAACCATTGTATTGCTCAATATATTTTCTAAAAAACTAGCACTTAAAAAAAGTGACAGTGAAATGGTAGCATTTAAAAAAGAAATGGTGCCCGATTCGCTTAAACTTAATTTTAAAGTAAGCATCCTAAACGAATACAAAAAAATTGCTGGATACAACTGCCAAAAGGCACAAGTGATAAGGCAAACCATTTATGATACCAGCATTAACTATTGCTGGTTTACCCGTGATATATTACCCTATAATACCCAAAACGAACAAGGACTAAAAGAAATTCCAGGATTCTTAATGCAATATAGTTCAGACAATAATGGTGTGGTGATGCAACTTACTGTAAAGATGGTTTCGCCTGTACCCATTGAAGATAAGATGTTCGAAATTCCGGCTACCTATCAGGTAGTAAGTGATGCGGAGTTTAAACGCTTATTGCCTTTGCTTCAAAGCCAACAGCATCAGGCCCCCTCAGGAAAATGATAAATTTTTTAATTTGCCTAAATCCATGCTATCCACAAAAGCAATTAGTTCGCTGAACCTATTTACTTTGTGAACATTCGCCCTGTTACTTAAATCGGCTTGGACAAATTGAGGGCCTGTTAACAAAATCTCACTCTGAGGCCAGTTCTCTGATAGAAAATCTACAAACTGCTGCTTGTCCATGTCTGGTTGAGGGATGGTCATCATGGTAAGAATAAAATCTGGGTTATCCTTTTCAAAAGCATCTCTTAAATCTACCAGAGGAACTTCCTGTCCTAAATATAGCACCTCGTGCCCCCTAGATCTGATAAGGTAATTGGCAAATAACAAACCTAGGCTATGCTTTTCAGACTCAGGTAAAAACAACAAAAAGCGCTTTCTATTGCTGTTGTATTTTCCAACCTGACCGTCGATGGCTACATATAACTTTTGCTTGATAATGTTAGACACAAAATGTTCATGCGATGGCTGTATAGTACCAACCTGCCATAGCAACCCCACTTCTTGCAAAAAAGGAAAAACTATTTTCAGAAAAGTGTCCTCAATGCCAAACTGAAGAATGTAGGTGTTCATTAGTTTATGAAAACCAGTTTCATCAAAACTTAGCATGGCCGAGATAAAAGACCGGATATGAATTTTAAATTCGTTGCCTACTTGACTAATTTCTAACACTTTCTCGGCAATTTCATCAGAAGTTAGCTTGGCAATTTCCGAAATTTTGTACCCATTGTCGTTGAGTACACTGATGTTTAGAAGCGTTTTTAAATCGTGATCGTCGTAATACCTAATGTTTGTATCACTGCGCTTGGGTACAACTATTCCATAGCGTTGCTCCCATATCCGAAGAGTATGGCATTTAACACCAGTAAGTGCTTCTATGTCTTTGATAGAGAAGGTTCCCAATTTATTTTCGATATACTTGATACTTTCATTAAACATTGGCGTAAATAAAATGTTTTAAACTAAAACTATATTATGACAAAAGTCATTATCACAGGTGGAAACGGCAATGTGGGTAAGCACCTCAGCAATCTTTTGCAAAAAAACGGGATGAAAGTGGGTATTTTAACCCGCAAGCCTCGTAAAGGCACAGATAATGAGTATTATTGGGATCCTTCCAAAATGGAAATCGACCCTAATTTTCTCAAAGATACTACCCATATTTTTCATTTGGCAGGAGCTGGAGTGGCGGATAAAAAGTGGACAAGTTCCTACAAAGCCGAAATTTTAGAAAGTCGAGTAAACGGCACAAGACTGATTGCAAGTGCCCTCGAATCGCAAAACCACGAGGTAAAATCTGTGGTATCTGCTTCTGCAGTGGGCATTTATGGCACACACCCCATTGGATTTATAAAAGAAGATTACCCAGCCGCAGATAATTTTTTGGCAGAGGTTTGCGTGCAGTGGGAAAAAGAAGCACAAAAAATATCGGCCTTAGGCATTCCGCTTAGCATTATTAGAATAGGCATAGTACTTAACAAAGAAGGCGGGTTTATCAAAGAAATAGGCCATTTGGCAAAGTTTGGCTTGGCCGCACCCTTAGGAAATGGAAAGATGATGGTTCCGTGGATACATGTAGAAGACTTATGTCGCATGTTTCTGTTTTTGGCCAAACACCCCGAGCATCAAGGGATTTACAATGGTGTGGCGCCTCATCCAGAAAGCAACAAAGCCTTAACAAAATACATTGCCAAAGCTTTACACCGTCCGATGATTTTACCACCAGTGCCTGGCTTTGCCCTTAAACTCATGATGGGTGAGATGGGAGGCATGCTTTTATCCGACCAAAACATCTCGAGCGAAAAGATTCAAGAGGCTGGCTTTGGCTTTCGCTTCCTGCACGCCCAAGACGCTATAGACGAGATTTTGGGATAGTGGGGTTGCTGGGGATTGATTATATTTGATTCGTTCTAAACCACATGCTGATGAGAAATGTATACCTTTTTTGTTGCTTTGTTTGCTTAACCTTATGTATCAATCCCGTGTTGGCACAAACCAACTTTAGGTTTAGCAACCCACAAATATTGCCAATCCTTAAAGGGACCTACAACCCTTCGCAATATCATTCGGGTCAACCCAACACTACCAAAAATAACATTAAGCAAAACTTGCTTACCCAAACGTCATCCGACTCATTGCTGCATTTTTTATTCGGTTTGAACCAATTCCGCAATCGCAACACAGGCTCCGACACCCTCTCTACCACCAACGGCATAGGCGCGGCTAGGAATTGGATACTCCAACAGTTTGAGCGTTTTGGCCAAGCCAATCCTGCTTTTGTGAGTGGCTTTTTTAGCTTCGACCAGCAAATTTGCAACATAGGTACACACAAAAATGTTCTGGGCATTTTGCCCGGTACAGATACTGCTCAAAAGGGATTTATCTTGATTGAAGCCCACTACGACAGTCGCTGCGAAAATGTGTGCGACACTGCTTGCGAAGCCAGAGGCATGGAAGACAATGGCAGTGGCGTAGCATTGGTGCTAGAAATGGCCAGGGTGTTTAGCAAACAACGTTTCCCAAGAACCTTAGTATTTATGCTCACCACCGCAGAAGAGCAAGGCCTAGATGGTGCCAATGCCTTTGCGGTGTTTGCCAAAACAAATGCATTGCCCATTCGGGCTGTGCTAAACAACGACGTGATAGGCGGCATTATCTGCGGCAAAACGGCCTCCCCACCTGGATGCCCTGGCGAAAACGAAATAGATAGCACCCAGGTAAGAATCTTCTCTGCAGGTGCCAATTACTCGCCACACAAAGGCCTAGCCAGATACATTAAATTGTCTTTTGAAGAAGAACTTTGGCCTTTCATTCCCGTTAAAACCAATATTCAAATCATGAATGCCGAAGACCGCATTGGGCGGGGCGGCGACCATATCCCGTTTAGACAACAAGGCTTTACGGCCATTAGACTTACCAGCGCCAACGAACATGGAGACGCCAATGCAGCCGCGCCAGATTACCAAGACAGGCAACATAGTACCCGTGATGTATTGGGAAAAGACTTTAACAACGACGGGCAACTCGACTCATTTTTTGTGAGTACTAGTTACCTCCGCAGAAATGTGCTCATTAATGGCATCACCGCAGCCATGTTGGCTATTGGCCCACAAGCCTCTCCAAATTTTGAGCTGATAAATGATGGCAATGGCCTATCTGTTAAAATTATAAGTCCCATTTCACAGTACACCTATAAAATTGGATTTAGAAGCAGAAACCACACGTTTGATACCATGTTTACCATCGACGGCATCAACGATTTAAAAACATATCATGTAAAGAAAGACAGTTTTTATTTTGTGAGCGTGGCTGCCATGGATGCAGAAGGAACAGAGAGTTTGTTTGCTTTAGAAAAATATGTAAAAGTATTGGGAGTACCTCCTACTGGCTTTGGCGAACAAGCACGATTTGAAAGGCCCATGCAACTTTTACCTGTAAGTCCTAATCCTATAGACGAAACGCTAAGTTTAAGCGTTTGGGTGAATACCCCTAACCCGCAGTTAAAAGGAGAAATAGTGATTACCGATTTGCAAGGACGTATTGTAAAAGAGCTACAGATACCATTAAATCAAGCCATTAACGAAGTGGTATTTGAGCATGGCTTTTCTGCCAAGGGGCTTTATCATTGCAGTTTGTATGTAGAAGGAGAAAAAATAGACACACAAAAATTATGGTTCAGATAAAAAAGATAGTTTTTATAAGCACTTGTTTCATGTGGTTTGGCTTAAACGCTTGGGCACAACAGCCTACTCAAAAGCCAGCGCCAACACTTTATCAGCCCAGTATTTTAATTGAGTTATTTTCGTCTGAAGGATGCAGCAGTTGCCCATTTGCAGATGAATTTATGGGCGAGCTCATTCATTTGAGTGATAGCGCCAATATGCCTGTTTATGTGGTAGATTTTCATGTAGACATTTGGAACCGCTCGGGTTGGGTTGACCCATTCTCTGATTCTAACTATACCAAACGCCAGCAAACCTATTTGCAAAAAAAGGGCTTAACATCAACCTACACGCCTATGGCTTTTGTAAATGGAGGGGATAAAGACTTTGCTGGCAACGACAAGCCAAGCATTGGCAGACGCATACATACACTCATTAACCAACCCTCTGAGCACTTTTTGCGCACGGGTGCCGCCCCCATTGAAGGGGAGGATAGTTTGAATTTTGTTTTTACCTCATGGGGCAATGTAGATTCTTGCGATTTAAGGGTTGCTTTTGTTCAAAAGCGTATCAATAATATGGTGACAGCTGGCGAAAATGCTGGACAGATTTTGCACCATCATAATATCGTACGTGGCTTTTATTCTATTCCAATGGAAGGAAATAAAGGAGCCTTTAAAATCCCATATAACCCCGAGTTTAACATGGAGAATTTTGCCTTAATTGCTTACATCCAACACCAAAGAACTTGGCAGGTATTTGCTACAGACAGGATTTCGTTTAAGGTGGAGTAATTGGGGGTTTATTTTGTAGGCTTTTATTTACAAATTTGACATCCCAATTTTATTCTACTAGCACAAGCCTAGTGGAAAGACTTTGTAAATTTTCATCTGAAACTTGAATAAAATACAAACCTGAAGCCAATCCATTACGTGCTAAAACAAGGGTATTACCAGAAACATTGGTTTGTTGCACCATCACTTGCCCTAAAACATTGCATAAAGTAATATTGGCATTATTTAAATGTCTATCAAAGTAAAGGGTTGTATGAGCGCTAAAGGGATTTGGAACTACTTGTAAGCCGATGGATTCAGAAATTTCAGGTAAGTTGGTTAACTTAAATTCAAACCTATTAGAGGTATCAGAACTACAGCCAGCTTGGGTTACAATGGTATAATACATATCTTCTTGGGTGGGTATATACGTTTGATTGTTAGCCCCTGGAATGGCACCAAATGAATGATGCCATTGGTTGCCTAAGACACTATTAGAAATTAACATGGCTCCATTTCTCGATATGGTTGGCGTGGCTGGTTTGGGTTGAACATTTAACCATATAGAGGTAGAACCTCCTACTCCATAACTATTCACTCCAGTTACCTTTACTTCGCCAGAACTCGCTCCTTTTGGCACATTTACTACAATTGAATTACTGTTACTACTACCCAAAACACCAGAGGGAAGTGTCCACTGGTAACTGCTGGCATTTGGAATAGGTGGAATCGAAAAAACAACTTGGTTACTTTCTTCGCAAATGCTTACCGGACCCGTTATAACTCCACAACAACCCGGAATATGGTTTTTAACCACCCTATACAATAAAAAAGTTACCGCGTCTACGCCAGAGGGGTCTGAATTGGTTAATCCACCAACAGATACCTTTAAGCACGAATCATACATCATTTTGCTTTTATAACCCCATGTTCTTCCTCCGTGCCCCCAATACTTATAACCCTGAGTAATATCGCTGCTTAATCCAAGTCCATACTGGTAACTAGGATTTGCTGTGGCAATAAAAGTGGTAAGTGCTTGCATCGAATTGGCATTTATTACTTGTCCGCTAAACAAAGCCTGATACCATTGAACCATTTCTGAGGCTGTAGAAAAAATAGAACCTGCATAACCAACTGCCGAGTTTAAACCCACACGCGAAGTATCGTGGTAATCTATATTGTTCCACCATCGATGCGCGATTAATCCATTGGCTGATTCTTCCACATCTATAAAAGTACTATCTAAATGTAAAGGTGTTAAGATGCTATCTCTGATAAGATTTGATAAGCTGCGACCACTGGCACTTTCTGCCACAAGGCTTGCCAATACATAATTTGTATTGGAGTAACCATAGCTGGTTCCGGGCGAAAACAAGGGAGTGCCTACCCAATTTAATACCTCCTGCGGAGTGAAAACTCTCTTTGGATTTAAATTAATGGTATCAAACCAAGGGGCAGCAAAAAAGGGATCAGATATTCCACTTGAATGATTTAACAATTGCCTGATGGTTATATTAGAGCTGATATTTTGATTGGAGATCGAAATCCATTTTTTTAGAGAATCATCCAAACTCAGTAGGTTTCGTTCTGCCAACTTCAATATCATTACAGAAGTAAATAGTTTAGAATTACTGGCAATACCAAACTTCATGTCTTTGGTGATGGGCTGCCCTGTAAAGGAATTTCCTTTGACACCTGTCCATATGCCTTGCCCAGGAATAAAAACACTCGCAGACATTCCTTTGATACTTGGAATTTGAGATACATAGGCATCCAAAGTATCTTGTAGCATAGCAGCAAGCAATGGATGAAAGGTTTGTGCCTTTACAACCATAGCTATAAACAGCATGTTAAGACCTATGATTACTTTTTTCATTTGTTAGGTATACATTAAACAAGATACATCCAACCCAGTATCTTTTGATGTGCGAATGCCTAACGAATGTACTGATTAATTATCGCTTTTATGTTTAACTTAAATCTTAGTTGCCGCTTCCATCTTAGCATAAAATGCCTTAAACCCTTCTCCTTCAAAAAAACCTTCGAGCTTAGATTTACGCTTCCATTGATTTAAGAAGTTTAAAATAGTATTGGCCTTATCGGCATCGCTGCTTTGGTTAAAGTATACCTCTAATACCTCAAGGGCCTCTTTGCAAATTACCTCACCTTGTTGCGACAAATATTTAAGATAGGCATTCATGATCGACCGTTTGCCATAAGTAAACCTTCCTAAATTGGCTGCAAAGAAGGAGTTATAATTGATATTCTCTTGCTCGGCATAGATGCCTGCCAGGGTTACAATGATCTCTTGACTGTTTAACTTTTCGTAAGAAGAAAGCAGTCCTAAAAGGGTGTCTGCTTGATACTCGTATAAAATTTC
>CAYUDC010000119.1:0-8031 GCA_964443415.1 uncultured Chitinophaga sp.
ATCTAAATAATTAAAAAGTATAAAAATAATGGCAAAACCAGCATCAAGACAAGAAGTTCATGTTGCAAGAGGTGCCTGCGCCACCCTGAATTAAATCACTTACAAATTGGTCTTGGTATTTGCCTGCTATCAGTTGGTCGCAACCATAGCAAATGGCTTCGGTTACTTTATCATCTAATACACCACAATCTCTGTTGGCCAAGGCCGCCGCTTTTTTAACATAGCCTAAAGCCTTAATAAACCTAAGTTCTTTAGAGATAGGAATGCCAGTGATGTTAAAGTTCTCTTTGGCTCTATACGTTTGAATGCCGTAGTATAAGTCGTTGGGAATATCAAGTTCTCCTAAAAAGTCGTGTTCTCTTCTGGTAGGCATGCTTTTAAAATTTAAACTCAATATTAGGATTATTTTTTTCTAGAAAGCAAACGTTTGTATAGCCAACACGTCTTAAGGTTTCATAATCACCTTACTAAACCACCATCAGCGAGCAACCGCGGGTATCCGAGTGGTCGGCACGGCCCAAGATTTCAAAGCGGCCATCGGGCTGTGTTTTTCCTAGGTCTGAGCTCTGAATAAAACAGCAGCTTTCTAGGTTGGCCAAATCTATGATGTTTACCAAACCCGATTTCCCTTGGGGCAAAAAGCAGAATGGGTCGTTAAGGTCAGAAATAAGCACCTTCATCCATGGCGCGGGCGTATATAGTCCATCGTTGTGGGCATAGGCTTGGCTCAAGAGTTCGGTCATGCCATATTCGCTAAAAATTCGGTTCGACCCAAACCCCTTTTCGAGTGCAAGCATAAGTTCGTCTCGCGTAATTTCTTTCTTGCGCCCTTTCATGCCGCCTGTTTCTATGAGGATGCCATATTGCAAGTTAAGTTGGTGTTTGGCAGCAAAATCTAACAAGGCAAAGCTTACACCAAAGATATAATAAGGTGCTTGTTTGCTTTCTAAAAATAGGATACGCTCTAACAAGGTCTCGTGTTCAAACAGAAAAAAACCATTGAGTGGGTGCCCAGATAATTTCATTAAATGCTGCACCATGTAAATTAAAGAAGAGCCTTCTCTTTCTAAATAGGAGGGCAGTAAGCCTAGGATGCAAGTGTTTTGGATCGACCCAAAATACTGATGAAACATGCGTGTAAAGCTCTCTTGGTAAATGCTTGGCGTAAGCAAGGCATGTGTGCTGCGGCCCATGTTTCCGGTGGCCGAGCTTAAAAAGCGCAACACAGGTTCTTGTGTAAAACTGCGCACATCATGCGTTTTAAAGAAAGAGATGGGAAGAAAAGGTATCTGTAAAAGTTGTGTCACGCTATTTGGGTCAACACAACCAATATGCTGGCAATAGCTTTGATAAACGGCATTATGCTGGTATTGCCAACGAAATACTTGTAAAGAAAATTCCTCAAAATTCTCTACTTTCGTTTCAAAGATATGCTTTAACAAATGCTCCAAGGACGCAAATATACATTTATCCTTTTCGTTGCCCTACTGCTGGGTGGTTTCACTTGCAAAAAAAAGGAAGTTTATCCTCCCACACCATCCATAGAATATAAAACAGCTTACTTTTTTCAGAACAGCGAAGGCATAGATACCATGATGGTATTGGTATTTACCTTTAAAGATGGAGATGGAGATTTGGGCTTAAACGGTACAGATACCTTAGCGCCTTATAATGCGGTGTTAGATGCCAATGGAAAGAATATTAATCCTTACTATTATAACTTATACATCGATTATTTAGAGCAAATCAATGGCAAGTTTCAGCATGTTACTTTACCATTTTCTACAGATACCTTAAGGTATTCTTATCGGTTCGAAAATATTACACCCGAAGGCAGACACAAGGCCATTAGGGGAGATATAGAAATAAAAATCAGCCCATCGCCTTTTCCTAACCCTTCTGATACCGTGATGTATAAATTCTACATCTACGATAGGGCACTTAACAAAAGCAATGTGGCTGAGTCTACACCTATTATTTGGAATAGGTAAATGTTAAGACGAGCGATGATTAAAAATCATCGTCGTCGTCATCATCATCAAATGGATCAAAATTCTTAATTACGATTTTAGAATCATCCAGGTCGGTGTCTAAATCATCATCGTCATCATCATCATCTGCAAGGCGAGATTTTTTGATGTCCTCATCGTCCTCTTCTTCTTCATCATCCACCATGTAACTCTTCTTTTGAGTAGTAGGCTTTTTGCCCTTTGAAGCAGTTTTTTTGGGAGCTGCACTTTTCTCGGTTGACTTTTTAGGCCTGGTCATGTTAGTAGTAATTGTTTCTTACAAATTTATGTGTTTAAAAATCGAAAATGTCAACAGCTTTTTTTGCTGATTGAGGTCGTGAAATAAATTCACAAGCATTAAAAAATCAATAGAAACTTTTATTTAACTAAAAAAAATGTCTGCTGCCGATTTAAATGTTTGGCAGTGCGCGTCTACGATGTCTTTAATATGAGGAGAATAGCCTCCGCCCATGGCCACCGCAATGGGTATTTTTTTATTTTTACATATTTCAAAAACGAGCACATCTCTTTGCATGCAAGCCGCTTTACTGATGCTTAATTTCCCTATTTTGTCGCTTGCCAAGATATCTACCCCCGACTGATAAAAAATAAAATCCGGTTTTTGGGATGCGATGATGTCATGTAAATGTGTTTGCAATAAATTTAAATATGTTTCATCTTCTGTATAATCTGCCAAGGGCACATCTACATCTGATTGCTCTTTATGAAAAGGATAATTATTGCCTCCGTGCATGCTAAAAGTAAACACCTGCGGGTTATCTTTAAAGATTGCCGCGGTGCCATTGCCTTGATGTACATCTAAATCCACAATCACAATTTTCTTGGCAAGGCCCTGAAATAAAAGGTAATTGGCGGCTACAGCCAAATCATTTAAGATGCAAAAGCCTTCGCCTTTATCGGCAAATGCATGGTGTGTGCCTCCTGCTACATTTAAAGAAACACCAAATTCTAAGGCAAACAAAGCGGCATCTATGGTGCCTTGAACCAAAGTCCATTCTCTACGAATTAGTTGCTCCGACAATGGAAAGCCAATGCGCCGGATGTGCGCTGGCGTAAGGTTTAATGCTTTTAGGTTGGCCACATACTCTGGGTGGTGTGTGAATAATACGGTTTGATCCGAAGCCATTTGAGGCTCAAAAATTTGATGTGGCTCGATGATGCCCTCATAGATTAATTGCTTAGGGATAAGCTCATACTTTAACATCGGAAAGCGATGCCCTTCGGGCAATGGATGTTGGTAGATAGGTGCATAAGCAATTTTGAGCATGATATAAATTAGTTTCTTAGTGTTAAGAAAGTTGTATAATTGAAATACAATTGGTTTGGTAACATCCGGCCAAAAATAATGTTTTAAACTATCACATGAAGATTGCAGTAGTAAAAGAAACACGCCCATCAGAAAGGCGTGTGGCCCTTACGCCAACAGTGGCTCAACAACTTATTAAATCTGGTTACGAGGTTTGGGTTGAACCCAATGCTGGATACAATTCTAACTTTGATGATGCCGCTTATGAGAAAGCAGGATGCCTCATTAAAAGCAAAGCAGATGTATTGTCACAGGCCGATATTTTGGCCAAGGTAAATGCGCCTGATGAATCAGAAATTCAGGCGATGCGCGAGGGCATGGTATTGATTTCTTATTTATATGCTGCCTTCAATGAAAGTTTGGTTCAGGCTTTAAGTGCCAGAAAAATCAGTGCTTTTAGCATGGATGCCATCCCAAGAATTTCGCGTGCTCAAAACATGGATGCCTTAAGCTCGCAAGCCAACTTAGCGGGTTATAAAGCGGTTGTTTTGGGAGCAGAGGCTTTGGGTAAAATCTTCCCTTTATTGATGACAGCAGCCGGTACCATTACCCCATCGCGTGTATTGATATATGGTGCTGGGGTGGCTGGTTTGCAAGCCATTGCCACTGCCAAACGTTTAGGTGCCATTGTAGAAGTAACCGATGTGCGCCCCGAAACCAAAGAGCAAGTAGAGAGTTTGGGTGGTAAGTACATTGAAGTAAAATCTGAAGAAGCAGCCAAAGTAGAAGGTGGCTATGCCAAAGAAGTTTCTGCCGAATATCTAAATAAACAAAAGGAAGCGGTAAACAAGAGTTTGTTTCAGGCCGATTTGGTCATTACTACCGCTTTGGTGATGGGTAAAAAGGCACCTGTCTTAATCACCGAAGAGCAAGTAAAGCAAATGAAACTAGGCAGTGTCATCGTAGACATGGCCGTAGAACAAGGAGGCAACTGTGCTTTAAGTGAGTTGGATCAAACCGTTACCAAATATGGCGTAACCATTATAGGCAAAAGTAACTTGCCTTCTACCTTGGCCACCAATGCCAGCGAGCTGTATGCAAAAAACATTCAGAATCTATTAAACCACTTGGCTACCAAAGATGGCTTTAAGTGGGAGGTAGAAGAAGAGATCACCAAAGGAACTTTAATTACCCATCAAGGCGCCATTCTTAAAAAATAATATTTACTTATATGTTAGCATTTATAAACGACAACCTGCAGTTAGTTTACCTCATTGTATTGATGGTATTTGTGGGAATTGAATTAATCGGACATGTTCCTTCTGTTTTGCACACCCCTTTAATGAGTGGTGCCAATGCCATTCATGGGGTAGTTATTATTGGTTCCATCATTGTGATGGGAGAAGCCACGCATACCTTATCTCTGATCCTAGGATTTTTGGCCGTAGTGCTGGGTACCTTAAATGTAGTGGGTGGTTTTGTGGTAACAGACCGTATGTTAGAGATGTTTAAAAAGAAGAAATAAGGTTATGATCACAAATACAGTATTACAATTAATATATTTAGTAGCCTCGGTTACCTTTATCCTTGGCTTAAAATTTTTAGGCAATCCAGCTACTGCTAGAAAGGGCAATTTAATTGCAGCTTTCGGGATGGGCATTGCCATTTTTGGTACCATCTTTTTATATACCGATGCCAATGGACATCACCTTAAAAACTTACCCTTTATTTTTGGTGGTTTGGCAGTGGGAACCATCGTTGGTTGGTTAGCGGCTAAGAAAGTACAGATGACGGCTATGCCCGAGATGGTGAGTTTATTTAATGGCATGGGTGGTGCTTGCGCCATGTTAATTTCTATGATAGAATTTCAGCACCTTCAAGAGAGTTTTGCCGATCCAATGGCAGTAGCCTTATTGTTGGTGCCAGGTGCAGCCACAGCACTTAAAGGAAAATTGTTGATTATTATTTTGGGAATGATCATTGGCTCGATTTCGTTTTCGGGCAGTATGGTGGCCTATGGCAAGTTGAGCGGCAAGGTAAAGGATAAGTCGTTTGGCATGCAGCAGTTTATCAATATTGGTTTATTATTGGTGATATTAGGCTTTGCTTATTTGGCCATCATGGGCAATGAAAACCAAGCCATGTGGTTTTATATGGTCTTGGGATTATCGCTGATGTATGGTATTTTGTTTGTGATGCCTATTGGTGGTGCAGACATGCCAGTGGTAATTTCTTTGCTGAACTCTTTTACGGGAGTGGCAGCAGCTTTTGGCGGATTTTTATACGACAACAAAGTGATGTTGGTAGGAGGGATACTGGTAGGTTCTGCCGGAACGCTATTAACGATAGTGATGTGTAAGGCGATGAATCGTTCTTTGTTAAATGTATTGATTGGGAATTTTGGTGGTGGCGGCGGCGCAGCCGCCGCATCTACTTCCGCAGGCTTCCAAGGCTCTATCAAAGAAGTAAATGCCTCTGATACCGCCATCCTTATGAAATACGCTAAAAAGGTAATTATCGTGCCTGGCTACGGATTGGCAGTGGCCCAAGCTCAACATGTAGTGCACGAACTCGAAACCTTATTAGAAGCAGAAGGCGTTGAAGTAAAGTATGCCATTCACCCTGTAGCCGGTCGTATGCCCGGTCACATGAACGTGCTGCTCGCAGAAAGTAATGTGAGCTATGATAAATTGGTGGAAATGGAAGAAATCAACCCAGAGTTTGCTACCACCGATGTGGTGCTAGTAGTAGGGGCAAACGACGTGGTGAACCCAGCCGCTAAAACCGACCCTAGTTCGCCGATTTATGGTATGCCTATTCTAGATGTGGAAGCTGCTGCCCATGTAATTGTGAATAAGAGAAGTATGAAAGCCGGTTATGCTGGTATAGAAAACGAACTCTTCTTTAAACCCAAAACCAGCATGCTATTTGGTGATGCTAAAAAGGCACTCAACGAATTGGTGAGTGAGATAAAATCATTGGGATAGCGAAAATGTAAGCATAAAAAAAGCGTATCATTTATTGGGTCAACCCGCTAAATGATACGCTTTCTTTGTTATACAAGGCTTAGTGGTGATGACCACCTGGTCCGTGCACATGGCCATGAGCCAACTCATCTGCTGTAGCTTCTCTCACTTCTAGTACTTCTACATCAAAGTTAAGTTCAACGCCAGCCAAAGGATGATTGCCATCGATGGTAGCAAATTCATCACCTACTTCTGTAACAGTAACGATAAATCTTTGCTCTTCGCTGCCAGCTTCGAACTGCATGCCAGGGCTTACCATTTGGCCACCAAAAGCACTCATTGGCACTTGTTGAACCATCTCTGGTTGGTGAATGCCATAGCCCTTCTCAGGAGCTACTTTTAATTGAACTTTATCACCTTTGATTTTTCCTTCAAGGCCTTCTTCCATTCCAGGTATCAATGCGCCGATACCTTGAATATAATTTAAGGGCTCGCCATTGCTAGAGGAGTCCAAAACGTTTCCATCATTGTCTGTTAAAGTGTAGTGGATGGACACTACTTTTTGTGCGCTAATTTGCATGGTATAAATATTGGGGCTTTCGCCCTGTTGTGATTAATTGCCGTTGCTAAGGTTTGCACCAATGTTAAACCTTACCAAGTTTTTAAAGGCGGTAATGCGGTCGTCGAGTTCACGCTGACTTAAATCGATGATTCTCTCTGTACCAAAACGTTCTACGCAGAAAGAGGCCATAGCCGAACCATAGATAATGGCATTCTTCATGTTCTCGAAGCTGATATCACCCGTTTTAGCAAGGTATCCAATAAAGCCGCCAGCAAAAGTATCTCCAGCGCCAGTTGGGTCAAACACTTCTTCTAAAGGAAGGGCCGGAGCAAAAAATACTTGCTTGCCATGAAACAATAAAGCACCGTTTTCACCTTTTTTAATGATAAGGTATTTTGGTCCCATTTCTTGAATTTTTGCTGCCGCTTTCACCAAAGAGTATTCTCCAGAAAGTTGACGTGCTTCTTCATCGTTGATAGTTAAAACATCTACCATAGTAAGCGTTTGACGTAAGTCGTCCATGGCTACTTCCATCCAGAAGTTCATGGTATCCATTACAATCAGCTTTGGTCTTTTGGTTAAACGCTCTATTACTGTTTGTTGTACCTTAGGGGTTAGGTTTCCAAGCATAAGATATTCGCAATCTTGATAAGCATCTGGCACGATAGGGTCGAAGTTTCCTAATACATTTAATTCGGTAACAAGGGTGTCGCGAGAGTTCATGTCGGTATGGTATTTACCACTCCAAAAGAATGACTTTTCGCCCTCTTTAATTTGTAATCCTTCGGTATTTACACCATGTTTATTGAGGTGTTGAATAAAGTTGTTAGGGAAATCATCACCTACAACAGCTACTAAATTGGTACTTCTGGTGAAGTAAGAAGCAGCTAAAGAAATGTAAGAAGCGGCGCCACCAACTATTTTGTCGGTTTTTCCGAAGGGGGTTTCTATGGCGTCAAAAGCCACACTACCAACGACTAATAAACTCATGCAAATATTTTTTTAAAAATTTCTTGTGCAAATATTGCGTTTTTTAAAATCAATTCCTATCATTGCATCCCGATTGAGAGAGATTAATCATCAAACTTAATCAAACGATAGAATATTCCTTCTTAGCTCAGCTGGTTAGAGTCCCGTACGAACGGGATTAATCATGGGGTAAGAAACAAAAGATATTCCTTCTTAGCTCAGCTGGTTAGAGTCCCGTACGAACGGGATTAATCATGG
>CAYUDC010000119.1:8131-8210 GCA_964443415.1 uncultured Chitinophaga sp.
GGTAAGAAACAAAAGATATTCCTTCTTAGCTCAGCTGGTTAGAGCACATGACTGTTAATCATGGGGTCCCTGGTTCGAG
>CAYUDC010000120.1:0-8114 GCA_964443415.1 uncultured Chitinophaga sp.
GTTTTACCTTTTTTGCAGACCCAGATGATTTGCCTATCGAGTTGTACGAGGGATAACACCCCATCGCTATTTTTCGCCACTCCATCCAATATTACGCTGCTCGGTTCAACCCGAAACATTTTCTTTGAACCATACTTTTTAAAACATGGAATTTTTAAATGAACTTAAATTAAGAAGCCCTGAGTTATTCTGGTTTGGGCTCCTCTGCTTCTTACTGGCCACAGCCTTGTTTGCCATATCTCGGTTTCATCATGTGCAATTTCTTGGCATATCTGCGTATATCAAACCCATTAAGTTTAGCCTATCTACCACTTTTTATGCATGGACCATGGCCTGGTTTTGCTTCTACCTACCGCAATTTAATACCAAGTTTTTTGCTTGGTCTACTATTGTTTTACTTGGCTTCGAAATCATCTACATCTTGGTTCAAGCCGCCCAAGGAAAAGCCTCTCATTTTAACCTAAGCACGCCATTTTTTGCCACCATGTATAGCTTAATGGCACTGGCTGCTAGCCTAGTAACCATTTATACCGCCTACATCGGCATCTTGTTTTTTAAAGAATCCTTGCCTACCCTACCCGATTACTATGTTTGGGGTATCCGATTAGGCATCCTCTTATTTGTGATTTTCTCCTTCCAGGGCTTTGCCATGGGCTCTAGGCTCACCCATACCATTGGCGCTGCCGATGGCACCAAAGGCATTCCGTTTTTTAATTGGAGCATTACAGCCGGTGATTTACGCATCGCGCATTTTATTGGCATGCATGCTTTACAAGTTATTCCAATTCTTGCTTATTATGTGCTCAAAAACACCAAAGCAACTATAGGCATAGCCGCTATTTACGGCCTGGTAGCATTCTTAAGCTGGTATATGGCCATGCGCGGCAAATCACCCTTTTGAGGCCTTTTGCTGACGGGCTTTGATATGGTTTACTGCAAATCTTAAATCGGTAAAAGATACCTCCTCTGCCACATGGGGTTTTAAATCGCCCAACTTATCACTGCCCAATGCTGCTATTAATTTTTCGGTTTGAACCAATAAATTTTCGTGAATAAAATCTAGTGCATTTACCTCGCCACTCAATACACCCTCTGCTAAATGACCTAAAATGGTGGTAAGTGCCAAACCCCGCTCTTGGGCAATGGCCTCGGCATTTAAACCTTGATGATACAAGCCCAATGTTTCTAATAGTGTGCTCCCTTTTACCTTGCCGGGTTTAGACAAAGTTTTAGTCGCTTCTTTGCGCTTCATCTCGGGTATGTCAAAAGTAAACTCGCCATAAGAAGCCCGTTGAACCAACTCTAATTTCTTCCATAAAGCTCCTTCGAGGTTCTTTAATGCCACGAGGTATTGCTTTACTTTCGACTTTCCTTTGAGTATTACTTTTATGTTTTCGAGTGGCGATAATAAATCGTTGTGAATGGCAGTAGCAAAGAATTGCTTTGCCTTTTTAACACGTGTGTTTAACAAATCTGTGTCAATTGGCACCCCACTCAAAATCTGGTTGAGTTGCACCATAAATTTATCTGCTATCTCTTGCTGTTGTTTAACTTGGTTTAATGCTTTGGTAACGATTATTCGTATATCTGCTTTTTGGGGCAGGTCTTTCTCTAAGGTAAGTGCATGAAATGCTTCCACCTCAAGCAGTACATTCAACCAATCAAACATATTAACCAATACTTGCGCGGCAAACTTTGGCTTTTCTATGGCCAACAAGGCTTCTAATTCATCTTCAGAATTTTCTTTTGCACTAAACTCAATGATACGTTGATCACTGATGATACTTTGTTCGGTGATAGGTGAACTTAACACTAAGCCTTCGAGGGTTCTACAGCGACTAAGTGCCACATAAACCTGCCCAGCCGCAAAAGATGAACCTGCATCAATGATGGCTTTATCAAAGGTGAGTCCCTGGCTTTTATGTATGGTAATAGCCCACGCCAATCGGATGGGATACTGATTAAAACTTCCCAGCTCTTCCTCCTCTATCTTGCTGCTTTCTCGGTTGAGCACATAACGCACATTGCTCCATTTTTCTTTGCTCAATTCAATCTCTTCTAAGCTATCTGCCAGGCTTAAGGTGATGTTATCTTTGCTGAGCGACTTTACATTGGCGAGCTTTCCATTGTAATAACGTTTATCTGGATGTATATCGTTTTTAACAAACATCACCTGCGCACCCACTTTAAGCGATAACACCATTTCGGTTGGCAAGGCTTTCTCCGAAAAATCACCATCAATATGGCCTTCATAGGTATAGGCCTTTCCGGGCAAGCTATCCAAGGCTTGTTTGTTTATCTTATCTGCCTGATGGTTATGCGTGGTGAGTGTAATTATTTTCTCGGATAAACTAAAAGTAACAGGTTGATGCAAACGCTTCAGCAGCTGCAAATCGGCATGGTCTAGCTGATTATGCCTAATGTTGTTGAGTAGCTTAATAAAGTCTAATTCGCTTTGTCTGTATATCTTTTTAAGTTCTATAAACAACGGCGGGTGTTGCTGTAGCACTTTGGCGCTAAAGAAAAACGGACTGTCATACACTTGTTTAAGCAATTGCCATTCGGTATCACTTACCACCGGTGGCAACTGAAATAAATCGCCAATAAACAGCACTTGCACCCCGCCAAAAGGCTTTTGCGATTTATTGCGCGTGTGCCGTAAAATCACATCCATGGCATCTAACATATCGGCACGCAGCATGCTTACCTCGTCTATCACCAATAACTCTAAACTTCTTATGAGCTCAAGTTTGGGCTTACTAAGGCGAAGGTTTTTGAGCAATTCGTGTTTATCTACACTATTGGTATGATTAAATAAAGGATTGTCTACGGGCGAGAAAGGCACAAAAGGCAATTGAAAAAAAGAATGCATGGTTACACCACCCGCATTGATGGCAGCTACACCCGTAGGCGCAACCACCACCGTGTTCTTAGGGGTTTGTTCTTTGATGAACTTTAAAAAAGTAGTTTTACCAGTACCTGCTTTCCCGGTAAGAAATAAATTGCAGGAAGTAAAATTTACCACTTCGGCTGCAAGGTTAAAATAGCGGTTTTCGTTTTCTAGGGCCATAGGCCCGATATTAAGTCAATTGAAATTGTTTTCAAAAAAGGCAAAGCTTACTTCTTGAACCAACCTTCGGCAAAAACTTTCATTTTCTCGAAATTCTCGCGCAATTGTCTGTTCATGTCTTCCATGTTTTCCATGGCAGATGCTTGCATGGTTTTAAACTGATTGTTGAGCTCTACTATCTTATCATTCAGCTCTTTCTTCTTTTCTTCTACCTCTTCTTTGGCATCCATTTTTGCCAAATTATATTGGATTTTTACGATATCTAATCCTGTTTTAAAGGCTTCAGATTGACGGTCAAAAAGCTCTAATCCTTTTTCGTAGTTACTAGAAAAATGTTGTTTACCTGTTTGATAAAAATCGTGCATGGCCAATTCTATTTTCTTGCGTTGCAATTCAAATGCATCCATGCCATCTGCTTTGCCTAATGCCAATTGTAAACGAAGTTCTTCTAACTTGTTGCGCATTTCGGCTGCTTTGTCTTCTGCCAAGTCGGTAGCCTTGTCGATGTTTTCTTTCATCGAAACCAACATGCCTCTTAATTGGTCTTTTTGCTTTTCGAAAGTTTCAGAAGCATCCATCTTACCTAAAGAATATTGCACTTGCATCTCTTCTAATCTTTGTTGCCAGCTGCTTACAAATTCTTTCATTTGGTCTTTCATGTGTTGCGTGTTCATTGTGTATGGGATTTAATATTTTCCTTTTTTAAAAATAGAGAGCAATAAGAGTATACCAAAGATACCTGATATTATGATGCCAATGAGTCCAATGACAGGAATGCCATTGTACTTGGGCGGAATGCCACTAAGCACTACCAACGAAGAGCCCAATATCATGGCTGCTAAGATGATGGCTGCCGACAAGCGATTGCTGGCCACTTCTAGGGTATGTATCAATTGGTTCAAACCCAAAAAATCCATCTTAATTTTCCCTTCCTTCAAACGACTCATGATGCCCTTAATGTCTGATGGTATCACCCGAAGGTAGTCCCAAGCATCGCTAATATCTCTGAGCGCAGATTTTACTAAGTTCTTAGGCTGCAACCCTTCTTCAAACAACCGCATCGAGTGCTTTCTAATACGTTCTAAAGTATTAAAGTTTGGGTCAAGCTGCCGACTGATGCCATCTAATATCACAAGGGTTCTCAGCAATAAAAAGAAGTCGTTAGAAAAACTAAGTTTATGTTTATAGATAATTTTTTGAAGCCTATCCACGATGTCGCCAATGTCTCTTTCGTTGATGGTTTCTGGAGGAAACTCTTCTATCAAAATAGAGATATCATATTCTAACTCTTCGCGGGTAGAGATTCTTCTTCCTTTGGTAAGAGCAATAATAGACTCAGTAAGGCTGCTTAAATCTCCTTTGGCAATGGCAATGATAAATTCCCTAAAGGCTTCTTTGTCTTTGCGGTTCATAGAGCCTACAATGCCAAAGTCTATCAAACAAATAACGCCATCTTTGTTCACCAACACATTGCCAGGATGCGGGTCGGCATGAAAAAAGCCGTACCTAAAAATTTGCTGAAAGTATAGGTATAGCCCTTTTTCTGCCAACAAACTTAAATCGGTTCCCTGTGCTTTTAGTTGGTCTATTTTGTCTACCCTTATGCCGCTCATATACTCCATGGTAATTACCCTGCGGCTACTAAACTTACTGTAGACATGCGGAATGTTAATCCAATCATTTTCTCTAAACAGGTTCTGAAAACGGTTGATGCTATAAGCTTCCAACAAGAAGTTTAGCTCTCTGTTCATCGATTTCTGTAGGGCTTTCACCAACTCTATCGGTTCAAACCGAGCCAACTGCTCCGAGTGATGCTCACTAATTTCTGCTAACTCCTCTAATATCTTTAAATCTTCTCCGATGATGCTTTCTATATCGGGGCGTTGCACCTTTACCACCACTACTTCGCCAGTAGGCAAAATGGCCTTATGCACCTGCGCAATGCTGGCACTGGCAATGGGGTTAATGTCAAAGCTTTGAAACAAGTCTTCGATGCGCCCATTTAAATCGGCTTCTATGATGGCACGCACTTCTTCAAAAGCAAAGCCAGGCACCGCATCTTGTAACTTCTTTAATTCGTCTATGAGCTCGGCTGGCAAGATGTCTGGCCTGTTAGCAAGTATTTGGCCAAACTTTATGTAAGTTGGACCTAACTCTTCTAACACCATTCGAATGCGTTGGTAGCGCGAGTAGTTAAATGAGTTGATTTTACCATTTAGCTTATTGTGAAAAATCACCTTTGGCAAAATCTTTCTGAGGCTGCTGTGCGACACTACATCGTAAAAGCCATACTTTACAAGCACCTGCAGCACTTGCTTGTAGCGTGTGAGGTGTTTAAATGTCATGCCCTAAACTCTTTAAAATGGCTTCTAACTTAGCAACCCGTTCTTGCAAGGCCACAAACTCCTTGCGCGAGGGCGTCTCAAACTCGCTCAGGGTATCGTTGAGGTAATTTTTAATATCACTGCCCAAGCTGTTTCCTTCGTTTTTAAAGGCTGCCAGCATTTCGTCGGTAATCCTTCTACCCTCTTCTTCGCTAAGCTTGCCTTCTATTTCTATTTTATCTAGCAAAAACTTGGCACGCCTAGAAGTAGAGGCCAGGCCTAAACCCATAAACAGTAACTTTTTTAATTGCTCATCCATACCCATCAAATATAGGGTAAAGATGAGGGCATATCTGTTAAGAAACTATGACAATGGTCATTAAAAGAAAATACCGTAGTGTTTGAGCACAAAATAAATCAACACACCTATGGCCATGCCTATTAAAAAGCGTACCCAAAACGGACTGCCCTTTTTCTTAAAAGGATCGTTGTAGTTTACAGAAGCATTTGGAGGCAACTCTGCCAAATGGGTAAGGGTATTGCCAAACGAGATATTAACGGTAGCGCGGGCATTGATAGCCCAACCGTTGGCATCTAAGATAGGTGCCAAGTTGCGCTTTCTTAGTTTGAGCCAAGCAATGAGCATCGATGGCCCGCTAATGAGTAGGATCAACCCGGCAAAAGCCAAAGGCATTTTCCAATAAGGCAAGGCCATAAAGCCACTAAACAAGCTGGCCAAAACGCCACCAATGGCACCAATGGCTAGGCCTATGGCAGCAAAGATTCCTACGAATTTGCCTATATCAAAGGCACTTGGCGTTTTCTCGGCAGCGGGTTTGGCCTCGGTAAGGGCAGTTTCGCTGTGCGCCTCTGCTTGGGCAGCCACTTCGCTTACCTTGGCGGTAGAGGCCTGCTCTATTTTACCATCTTGATCTTCTGCAAATTTATTCACCTGCGTTTCTATAAACTTCCCCACCCGGCGATAGGGTGTCCAAAAGGCTTGTCGGATGCTAATAGGATTTTCGATGATTTTTACCACGGTGGCATCATAGTCTTTTCCCTCGCGGTCGTAAAACAAGGCTTTACGGCCTTCCATGATATTGTCTATATCGCCATTGGTAAGTGCGGCTACTATCGAGAGGGTTTTATCACCAGTTTTGGCTACACAATCGCAATACAACAAGAACATGCCACTGGCAGCTGCCATGGCATTATGGCGCTCCATATCGTTTACATACATGCATAAATCGAGGCTGCGTTGGTCTATATACAAGGTGCCCACCTGAAAAATAGATTGGTGTTCGGGCGAGTAAAAATCAAAGAAGGTAACGAAGTTTTTAAGCAGTTGATAGAGGTGTTGATGGTAGCGCAATAACTTATCTACTTGCAACATTCCAGCTGCTTCATTGGCCAATGCAAGGTCTTTGGCAATTAGGTCTTCTAACTGTGCTTTGGTATTGGGTAACAAAGCAAAACCAATAAGGTCTTGCGGCAAGCCTTCTACCAAGGTGCCTTCTTTGGCAGCCAGCCAGTTTTGGTAAGGCATTAAAAGTTGCTTTACCTGCTCCCATTGGCTTAGGGTAAGGGCATCGAGGTTAGTAAACATTTTTTGCAACACAAGTTCCTTAAACGCCGCCATAGCAGCTTCCCAAGCAGGGTTAAGGTGTTCGAGCAAATTAAGCGATGCTTGATTTGCAACTTTACTCAGCGGAAAAGTAGCAATGGCCTCTAGTTGCAAGGATAAATTTTGCGCGGTAATAGCAGCAACACGTTCGTCAATTAAGTTTAGCAGAGGGCTACTTTCTTGGTGATAGTTGGCCAATTTGCAACGCAAGAAATAATCGTCTATTTTGGCTTCGATGGCTTTAAAGGCTGCATAAGCAGCAGGCGTTTCATCTCCAAAAGGCAAGATGGCAGCCGCTTGGTCTTTGGCTGTTTGCTGCCATTGTTGGTAGCCATGTAAGGCAGCATAAAACGTGTCTATTTCTACCTGTGAAATTCCAGCTTCGCCATTTCTATCTACTTGGCCACCCAATAGGTTTATGACGGTTTGAACCAAGTCTTTGAGACCCTGAGTAGGCGCAGAAGTAACGGTGATGATACCATCTCCATTAAAGGCGGTATGGGCAAAGATGGAAGCAGGGTCTTGGGTATCGGAGGTAGAGATACTTTGGGCATCTGGCCTACCAATGTTTTTAAGAATGAGTTTAGCACAAGCCAATAGATATTGCGCCTCCTCGCTATCATTGAGCGCATCTAAAGAAAGGATATCGGATTGCTTGAGCAGCTCGTCAGGATTTTTAAGCAGCGATAAAATCCATTGCACGCTAGCGATAATTTCTGGGGCGCGAATCTTTCCATCTTTATCGCCATCCATTAGGGCAAGGGTTTGAGGGTCGAACACAAGGCCTTCGGTAGGGCAGCTTAGGGCAGTCCAAAGTTTTTGGTCGAGGCTAGCTAAGGCAAGTAAATCGGCGCCGGTATCAAGGTTTACGCGCTTAACGCCACCAATGGTAGAGAAACGCCAGGTATGATTTGTGATTGCATTCATATTGCATGATACAAAACTTCATGAAAAAAACAGCGTGGTAATAAAAAGTCGGCATATAAAAAATAGCTATCGCATTTTAAGCCTTAGATGCCTCTCTAATTGTAGAACATATTCTACATACCCCATAGGGTTTTATGTACAAAGGAATGTTTTGAGAGGGGGTAAATTG
>CAYUDC010000121.1:0-8059 GCA_964443415.1 uncultured Chitinophaga sp.
AGTTTGTCGTATTCGTTGGCAATGGCATACTTGCTGGCCACACCACTCACAGAGTCGATGGCCCTATAAATTTGCTTGCGCTTCGCTTCGTCGGTGGTTTTGTTGTATTGCTCATACAAGGCATCAATTTTTTCTAACTGAACCTTTTCTTTTTCCCAGTCTTTGGTGCCATACTTATCTGTACCTTTAAACAACATGTGTTCTAGGTAATGCGCCAAACCGGTATTATCAGCAGGGTCGTTTTTGCTGCCTGCCTTGGTAGCAATATAAGTTTGAATGCGTGGCTCTTTGTGATTCTCGGCTAAAATTACCGTTAAGCCATTTTTTAGCACATAGGTGCGTGCCTTTAAAGGATCGTTTGTAACAACAGTGTAAGTGTATTTGCCATCAGGAGATTGCTTGGTTTCGCTTACAAATTGTTTGTTTTGGGCCTTGGTTTGAAACTGAATGCAAACCAATGCTAACAGTAAAAGTCTCTTCATTAAAATTGAAATATTTAAGCTGCCAAAATAATAAAATTATTTCATCAACTTAAGCATTCTCAATTTCCCTTGCATGTCTTTACGTAAGTGGTATTTTAACCCAGTTGTCGGTAGCCATTCCAATAGGTTTTCCTCATAAAACTCGCTGGTTTCAAAATATAGGCTATGGGTTTGGGTCGACCCGATAAAGGCGTCTGTAATGGCTTTATAGAATTGTAATGGGTCTGAGTCTTGAACAAATAATGCCAAATGTGGCTCGAAAGCCAATACATTGGCATGCATTTGCTGTTTTTCACTATCTAAAATATACGGTGGATTGCTCACCCACACTTCGGCCGATTGTGCCTGCATTTCTTTTTGCCCCTCTAGGTTTAAGGCCGAAGCATGGAGCAGCTTAATGCTTGCCTGAAGTTGTTTAGCATTTATCATTGCCATTTCTAATGCCTTTTCAGAAATGTCCATGGCCGTTACTTGGCAATGGGGGAGTGCCACTTTTAAAGTAATGGCAATGCAGCCACTGCCCGTTCCAATATCCAATATAGCGCTAGCATTGGGCTGTTCTTGCAGCAACCAATCAACCAATTCTTCTGTTTCGGGCCTTGGTATCAGCACATCTGGACTTACTTTAAACACCAGCTCCTTAAACCAAGCATAGCCAAAAATGTATTGTAAGGGCTCACCTTTTAGCAAGCGTTCTTTTATTTGGTTCAACTTTAACTCCTCCCCAAAACTCAGTTCTTTTTCTATGAGCTTAATATGGGCCCGTTTGATGAGCAATACATCTTCATACAGCCAATAAGCAATGGCCCTCGATTCGTCTTCGTCGTAAACTTTTTTTAAGTCTTGAACCAAGCTGTTAAAATAGTCGGTAGAATTCAATGTGTTTGCTTGTATTGGTCAAAAATATTCCTTTTTGGGGAATTAATTCCCCAAAAAGTAGGGTAAATTGGGGAATTGAGATTTTCGAGCATATATTTTTAAGACTATATTTTGATTTAATCTCTTGTTTTCAAAACCCTATGTAATAACTTGCCACTTTAATTAGTTAGTCCTGTATCATGATGAAACCTACCATGCTTAAAACCCTTTCTCTGTTTGGATTAATTACCTTATTCTTTCTTGCAGCAATCAAAGCTTTTGCCATTGGCGGTCCTTTACAAACCGCTAAACTTACCGAAGAACAAAAGATCAACAGCCTCATTCAATACATCGAAAAATCAAATGCCATCTTTATTAGAAATGGCTCTGAATATAAAGCGGTAGATGCTGCCAAGCACCTTAAAATGAAACGCGAAAAGGCGGGCAATAAAGTAAAAACTGCCAAAGAATTTATCGATTATCTTGCCTCTAAAAGCAGTGTCAGCGGAGAGCCTTACCTGATGAAATTTCCCAACGGCGTTACTTTACCTGTAAGGGATATACTTTATCATGAACTTAAAAAATTAGAGTCGGGCAAAGTTGGGTTCAAACCTAATTTCTACCAAAAGCCTACAACAGCAAAATGCCTGGCTTGTTAAGTAAACTCACTGGCTCTAGTTGTTCTTCGTGAATGCTGTTGGCCTCAAAAATATACTTGCGTTCGTAAATCTTGTTCCCAATATAATAGCTCATCCAATACTCATTGTGGATCACAAATAACGCTGGCTGTATAGGCTCAATCTTCACATAACTTAAGGCAGGAATCTCATCTAAAAAATGCCTTAAGGCGCTGGTTTTTTTCTCTTCGCCATCAATGGTGCCATAACCTTTGCTACTCACCAATACCCCATACATGAGCTCTTGTGTATAGTTAATGGCATACACATTCCAAACCATTTCCATCTCATCATTTAGCTCGTGCACTATGGCAACCGCTACACCTTCGTAGCTTTCTTCTTTAATATCTTTTAACATGCACCCGCAAAGGTAGGGTCAAAGACCTTAATGCACAATTTTGTTCGCACAATAACTGCTGGCAAAGGCATCTGGCTTGGCCTTAAACACAAAGCCCATTCCTAAGATATAACCCATGGCATCGCTTAAGGCCGAGTTAGATTTAAACTGTGGATTGGTATTGATATCGGCATGCACTTCTAAATCCACCTCATGTTTGTCTAACAAAGGGCAAATGCGGTAGGCAATTTGGATGGAGCGACTTACCTCTTCAATCATCCTTTCTTTTAGGGTGAATTTTTGTTTAGACTTTTCGCTCGATATGAGCATAAAGCCACCATGCTTGGGTCTTACAAATACAATCACGGTAGCAAATTCGGTAATGTCTCCCGTTACTTGAGAATCGGTGCCAATGCATACTTTTAACTTGTGTCCCGATTCTTTTTCTTTTAGGATAATTTGTTCAACCTCCAGGTCTATTTCCTGTTTGATTTTTTCTCCGTTGAGTCGTCTCCAGTCCATAGCTTTAATTGTTTTTATAAAGCTACAAACTCTCAGCAAAAAAGCAAGAACTATTTGGTTAACAAATGTTTAAATCTTTAGTTTCCCGAGGTTTTTCGGTAGTCTTGGTAACAATTTTTAATGGCCAGCACCAAGTCGTACTCATTAGAATTAAGGATAAAATAATGGGGGAGGTTGCAAAACTTTTTAAAATCCGACACCTTTTTAGCAGACATGCCCGTGGCCCTTATAATTAACGCATCGGTATATTTATGGTCTACCAATTCTTGCTCATAATACAAGGCTCTTAGCCGTTCAATCTTTTGATATTGCTCTAGCCTTGCACTCCCTTGAGAAAGGATATCGCTCAATGGCGCTCCGGTTGAACCTAGTATCCACGAGCGCTGATGATTGTAATCATTAAGTATCGGACTGGTCTTTAAAATCTTGGCGGCGGCCCTTGCTACGCTGTCTTTCTTCTTTTGATTGTAATTTATTTCGGCTTCTTTTAAAAGATATACCGTTGGCTTCATGCGCACCCTGATGGGGTCGGTAAGGTTATTTACCACATATTTCTTTACAGGTAAGATATAGTTTTGGTAGCCAATGACAGAAAATACCAATGTATCATCTTCCTTTACCCTAATCCCAAAAGCGCCAAAACGGTTGCTGATATACCGCTCTCCCGTAGGTTTTTTAAGAATATTGGCCAATGCAATGGTGTTGTTGGTATCAGCACCTAAGATATAGCCCTTTAGCAAAAAGCCTGTGGGTGCTTGTTGCGCAAGGGTTTGGGTTGATCCAACTCCTAAAAAAAACAGAATGATAATGACAACTTTTGTTTTCAATGCGGCAAAGAAAAACAATTCAACGAAAATCTTATAAGATTCATACCTTAGTGTTACTAGTTTCGTTGTAAAAAGAAAAATTAAACAATGCCATCTCCCCTACAAACCCCTTACAAACAATCTTATCTCTCTGGATTATTGCTCATTGGTTTTTCTTTAATGACTTTCTTGCTTCAGCAATTTCTTCCTAAGTCTAATGATGCGGTATTTATTTGTTTTGTGCTCAATGGCCTCATCAGTTTAGGCTATTTGCTGCATCTTTGGTTTGGCTATGCTGTGCGCCGAGACCCCGAAACTGGTAAACGTATGGCTATTCCGTATGCCTGTTGGGTAAACTTTGTACTGCTATTTACCATCAGTGCCTTTTCGTTAAACACCATGATTCCTGTTTTTGCTAAGTTTCCGTGGTGGTTGAGCTTGTATGTATTTGCCAGTGCAGCGTTTTTATTGAGCTTTCCTTATTTGCAGTGGTTCGGCGCGCGTACGCGCGCCGTATTCTACGCCATCGCAGGAAGTGCTACGGTGCTGATCATTTACCTTAACCTATACCTCCTTCCACTTTGGCCCATCTCTATCATTGGCAGCTTCTTATTCTTGATGTCTACCCATACGTTTGTGCCCCTGTTTTGGGGTTTGCTTTTAATAGCCGCTGTAAAAAACGACCAACAGTTTCTTTGGAAACCCTACCTCATAGGCTTAGCTACGCCACTTTTAATCCTCAGCTTTTGGCTGTATCAATGGCATTCGGTTCAAACCGAAATAAAAGACATAGGGGCTAAAAATAACCTAAGCAGCCAAGCCCAATTGCCTTTACACATTGCCTTGGCTCAGCAATTAACCTCACATCCCATTGCCGACGAGATTGCCTTGTCTGATCATATCTCTCAACGATTTTTTGAAGATGGCTTTGGCATCAATGCCAATGGAGAGCGCAAATACCATAATCCCTTAGCCATTATGGGCCATTTGTTTTTTGGCAGCCCCAACCTCGATCAGCAAACGGCCTTGGCTTTGATTAACATTCGCCGCGACCAGCGACACCTTACCGATGAGCGCCTGTGGAGCGGCAACAGCCTTGTTACCAAAAGTGTAAGCACTCAAATAAAGCTTTACCCCCAATATAGATTAGCCTACCAAGAGAAAATTATTACCATTCATAACCAAGGAAACACCTCGCCAGATGTGCTTTTTGTAACCGAAACCCAACAAGCCTATTATACCTTTCACCTGCCCGAAGGCTCTATCGTTAGCTCCTTGTCTTTATGGGTAAATGGCAAAGAAGAGAAATCTAGACTTACCACCAGGCAGCGTGCCGACTCCGCCTTTAAAACCATTGTAGGCGTTGAACGCAGAGACCCTGCCATAGCCCATTGGCGCGAAGGCAACCGAGTGACGGTATCTGTTTTTCCGTGCACCACAAAGGAAGACCGTGTGTTTAAAATTGGCTTTACCTCTCCCTTAAAATATCAACCCGGAAACTTATCCTTAGAAAATGTTTGGTTCGAAGGTCCATTGGCTAACCATGCCCGCGAGGCCTTAAGCATCCAACTGATGATGCCCGCCATTGTTTCGAACATGCCCGATGAGTGGCAGCAAGAGTCGGGTCAAACCATTCACTATACTGGAGAGTATATGCCACATTGGAGCTTGCAGCTAAATGAAGAGCCTCTAAGCACACAAAAATTTTGGTTTAAAGACCGCAGTTATCAAATGCAAGCGGCAGCGCCCCAACGCGCTGTTTTTGATGCCAAAGAAATATACCTTGATATCAATGCGCAATGGACCTTCGACGAGTTTAAAGCCATCTTAGATATGCTTAAAGGGAAGCAGGTGTATGCCTTAACCAATCAAAAAGAATTGATTACACCCGAGCAAGTAGAAAGTATATATAAAAAGTACCAAAAGTACCAATTTGGATTGCCTTGCTTGTATCAAATTCAACATCCACAACAAAGCATTTTGCTCACCAAAACCTCGCATAGAAGTCCGGTATTAGACGACCTCAAAGGATTTGCTTATGCACAACAATTGCAAGCATGGCTACAGCAACACCATGGCGAGTTAAGGGTGGTGAATATAAGCGAGTCTTTTTCGCCCTTCTATAAAACCCTCAATGAGCTGCGCTGCATACAATATCAGGCATTGGACATAGGCCAGGTGAAAACAAATTTTCTGCAAGGTCAATGGCCTACCATGCTCGAAAACGACTCTTTGATTTATATCAAAGAAAGTGGTTTGTATATTACAAGTATGCACCAGCCAATCAACAAATTAATGCTTAGCTCTAATGTTTCGGATGCGCCCGATCACCTCATGCGTTTGTATGGGTACTCGCAGCTGATGCGCACTTTGGGTAGTGATTATTTCGAAAAACAAAAGTATGAAACAGCTTTACTAGATAGGGCAGAGGAAGCGTATATTTTAAGTCCAGTGAGCAGTTTAATTGTGCTAGAATCGCAAGCCGATTATGAGCGATTTGGCATTAAAAAGAATGAGAACACTTTGGGCAATGCCGAGTTCTTAGAAGGCGGCGCAGTGCCCGAGCCACAAGAGTGGGCATTGTTTGGCGTATTGATGGTAGTATGTTTGGTGTATTGGAGAAAACAGCAAAGTGCAAAAAAGACTCAGTTGGGATAAGTGGCTGCCACCCGCGTTGGCATTGGCATTTGCCATACTCATCAATGCTAACTATCTTTTATTAAGCTTTCAGATAGTAGCAGCCTGCCTCTTGGTGCCCTTTGTTTTTCGGTTCGAACCAAACACTTCAAAAAGCAAACATTACCTTTGGCTTACCTTGCTATTTACTGGCTTGTTAGCCCTATTTAAATTGCAAGTATTTGTTTATTTGGCAGCAGGATGTTTGTTGTTGTGGGTGCTGTCTTTGAGCTTTGGCTTTATGGGGTATTTGCCCTTGGCTTTGTTAATAGCCATGTCGCCAGCTTTGTATTATGTAGTCAATATTTTTTCGTTTCCCATTCGTTTGTGGTTTAGCGAGTGCACTGCCACTTTACTGAGCATGGCAGGCATATCGGTTCAAAACAAAGGAAGTTATTTTACCTTGGCCAATGGCTTTTCTTTTTATGTAGACGAGGCTTGTGTAGGTTTAAAAATGATGGGAACGGGATGTTTAGGAGCGGTGCTGATATTGGCACATAGAGAACGATTAAAAGGAGCATTTTATAGTCTATGGCAGTTAGTACCTATGGTGCTGTTGTTATTGTTTTTATTGCTCCTCACCAACCTATTGCGCATGATGGCCTTGGTAATGTTTCAATCGGCACCCCACACTATCAGTCACGAGGTAATTGGGGTAGCCAGTTTAGTGGTATATACTTTTTTGCCCTGGCACTTTATCAGTTTACGGTTTGAACCAAAGGCCTTGATGCAGCAAAAGGAAGTGGGTGAAAGAAAGATAAGCTATGCTCTATGGCTAGCGATGATGTTAGGAGCATTGATTTTTGCAGGTTGGCAGGCCATTGCGATATTTAGAGAAGACAAAGATTTAGCACAAATGGAGTGGAAGGGATATGAGAAAAAAATGGAAGCAGAAGGGGTGGTGCAATTGAGCAATGATAGTGTGTTGATTTATATTAAGCCAAGGATGAGGCCCTTTGAAGGAGGGCATCCGCCGCAGATATGTTGGCGAGCCTCGGGGTATAATTTAAAGGAGTTTAGAACTACTACCATTGGAACCTTGCCAGTGATGATGGGATGTTTAGAGAAAGAGGGTCAGCGGCAGTATACGGCGTGGTGGTATGATAATGGGCAAACGCAAACCAATAGTGAGTGGGCATGGCGATTGGATGTGGTGGGCGGGTACAGGGTAGTAAATGTAAATGCCAGGGATAGTATAACATTAATCAATTGGTGTGAATTGTATGCTAAGAAAGAAAAATGTTTGTGGATATGCGAGTAGAGCATGTATCTTTGTAGGCTAGTTCTTTATTTCTGGGGCTGACCGGTATTGACGGGGTGATTGATTGGCATGTAAGCACGTAGTGCTTTGGACAGTTGGCACTATAATCTCAATTTCCAAAACCATAGTTGGCGAAACTTCATTCGCAATGGCTGCCTAATCAGGACGATTACGCGATGCCTTCGGTTCGGTGATACTTGTCTTGTCGTATTGCCAATAGAACCGTCATCAGACAGGGTCTTTTTGCGGTGTGGTTACTGGCTGTAAAGAGTATTTAGTAAATATAGTTTAGGTTGGTAAGCATAACAACCTGCCTAGGCTGAAAACAATGTTGTGCTAAACGTGAAGAAAGCGTGACCATTGCACCTCCGGACCAGGGTTCGACTCCCTGCAGCTCCACGAAAACAGTTTGGAGTGTGAGTCTTGAGCAAGAGCGAAAG
>CAYUDC010000122.1:0-4018 GCA_964443415.1 uncultured Chitinophaga sp.
TACAAATCTGGAATGATCTTAATCACCACTCTTTGGTCTTCTAAGATGGTGCTTACTTCATTAATCTCATTGTGCTTAGAACTTTCTATGCCTAAAATCACCTCTTCTACCTGATGCTCTTCTATCAAGGCTGGTAAATCTGTATAACAACCTAAGTGAGGCATCATCCCATCTAATACATGGGTATCGCCTTCTTCCTTTTCTTTTACAAAACCAACAAACAAATTGCCTTGGGTGGTCAATGGGTTATTTAACTCATGCACCACCGCCAAGCTTTTTTGGTTATTCCCTACAATGATGGTTTTAAATCCAAGCTTTCTTGCCTTGATAAAATGCTTGATAATCGTGGCCTCTAGCAAACGGAAAAATAGGGTCAAACCGAAAATTAATACAAACAGCATGAGAATGCTCTTGTAATAAGATTGATAAGAACTTACCTCATCATCTAACAACAAAAGGAAAAATAACAATACTACCCCAATTACATTGATGCCAAAGGTCTTGGATATCTCATTGATACGAGACTTGCGCCATACATCTTTATAATGGCCTGCCAAAAAATATAATGTTACCCAGTAGATGGGAATAAATACCAAGGCTTTATAAAAATTACTGTCTAATTCAACCGGAATTTGGTACCCAAATTTATCCGACTCAATAAAGTACTTTCTATAAGCAAAGAAAATGGCCCAGGCCACACTCGCAGAGAAAGCGTCGAAAAAAATAAAAATGCCTGTATGTATTTTCCGTTTGTTAATCAAGATAAACAACCTTTAAATTATCTATCCAGGCCTCTGGGTTAGATACATTTCCTTTAGAAAATCGCAAGAATATCCTATACTGAATGCCGGCTCCCCTATCATTAATTTCTGGCTCTAGGTTTAAATACAACTTGTTCCAATTTTCTATAGGGTTAGTAATAAACATCGGAAATTGCTTGGTTTCTCCAGCAGCATTGGTAGCATATAAACCTACCACCACCGGAATGTTTCCTTTGTAATCCATTTCTAAATAAAATGGCGTAAACCTAGGCCAATTGGTATATACCTGAGAATAAACCTCTAAAACGCCCTTTTCGTCAGTGCTCTTTAATTCTACTCTTCCAGCAAAATTACCTGGCACCAGCGCTCCTGCTCCCTTGTCTCTGATGATGGTATCGCCCACTTGCTTTAAAGTGGGGTTATACTCAAACCTACTTCCATTGCCATCAAAATCTTCTATAAACGGAAAAACCGTATTATCTAAATAAGTAAAAGTGGCGTTAATGGTATCTGTTTCCAATGCCTTTAAATCATAAGGCGCCGTAAACGAAGTGTACATAGGATAGATAACCCTTTGCTCCGAATTGCCATCCGATTTAATGGCGGCAGTAAACCTAATATTGCGTCTGCCTGTATTTTGAATGGGAACCTTGCTGCCAATGGCATGCAGTCCACGTACTATTTCGTTATCAAAAACCCAAAGATCATTAATGGCTGCAGAGGCAAACCCTTTAGACCTATCGGTGGGTGTGGTAAAAGTGGGTTTTGCCACATAAACATAAGAAGGCAACACCACTTCTCTGTCTGCTTTACAAGAATTTAAAACCAATATGACTATGATTACCCAAATATTAATTGCACGCATGATTTGCAAAAACGCTTATCGCGCAAAAGTATTATCTTTTATTGATATTTAACTTATCAATAATTTCATGGGCTAATTCCAATGCCTGGAAATTATTAAAATGGGTTCTTAGGTTCAACGAATGATTAGAAATAGAATGCGCAAAAAACGACAACTCTCTCTTAATCATATCAGACACGTTTTTAGATTTGGCAATGTTTAATTCTTGCTCCAACTGGTCTGGAATAGATGAGTTTAACATGCTCACCTTAAAATTATCGAGGTTTAAGCTGTAGGTTCTGTTCTTTTGAAAAAATTTGATGCTGTTTTTTTGCTCCGATTTAAAGCTTCCACAAACCATGTTGAGGATGCAGCCATTATCAAATTCTATGCGGGCATTGATAAAATCTATATGGCTTTGGTGTAAAGACGCCCCAGAAGCTCTCACGCGTTTTACATTGGCTCTAACCAAACTTAAGATCAACTCTAGCTCATTGAGCAACATGTCGAACACCAAATTTTCTGCACTGTAATTTATTACGCTATCATCAAACCTAGCGCATTCTATATAAAACGGATTGTCTAACAAGCGCTTTAGGGTTTGGTAATTGGGATGAAATTTCTCGTGGTGCGACACATGAAGCCTTATATTGGCCTCATCTGCCAAGTTGTTTAACTCCTTGGCCTCTTCCAAATTTTCACTTAATACCTGATGTACAAATACATGCTTGCACTTTCTAATGGCATGACTGGCAAACTGATAATGAGAACCAGCGGGAGTTAATATATTTACGGCCTCTACCTTTTTAACCAATTCTTCGTAGGTATCAAACCTTTGCAGGTTGTACTTTTCTTGAATAACGGCAGCGCTGGCACAATCGTGATCATAGAAGCCTACTAAATTGAATTCCTTCAATTCAATGAGCTTCTCTATATGCCGCTTGCTGTAATCGTTGGCTCCAGCTATGCCAATTTTAATCATTTGTTATTCAATTGTTGCACAAATGTATTTTTAGAAACTATCAATAGTGCGACATTCAAAAGATAGATTTAAACAACAGATACCAATCTTATCGCTAAAAATATACACATGGTTTCGTTTTAATCCAAACTGTATATTATCCTACTCAATCTGCAAACATGTTGGTAAAATAATTTGAGAGTATTGGGTAATTTAAATTTGGCCATCAAATTTGCAAACATGCTTCAACCCGATACATATAAAGACAAAGGCGCTAGAAGACTGTTGGTTCAAGAATTAAATGAAAAAGGAATTTCAGATAAAAAAGTACTAGAGGCTATCCTCAAAGTTCCCAGACATCAGTTTATCCATAAAGACTTTAGACACCATGCCTATCTAGACAAAGCCTTTCCTATTGGCGTGGGTCAAACCATTTCGCAACCATACACTGTTGCCTATCAAACCCAATTATTACAGGTTGAACCAAACAATAAAGTCTTAGAAATAGGAACAGGCTCTGGCTACCAAGCCGCCATACTCATAGAAATGGGTGCCCAGTTGGTGAGTATCGAAAGGCAAGAAAAGCTTCACCTTCAAACCAAAAAGCTGTTTTCTCTTTTAAACTACCAAGCCCATTTAGTGCTTGGCGATGGTTCTATTGGTTATCCCCAATTAGCTCCTTACGATAGAATTATTGTGACGGCTGGCGCGCCTAGAGTGCCAGATGCCCTCATCAATCAATTAAAAATTGGTGGCATGATGATTATTCCAGTGGGCGATAACAACTCTCAAATTATGCACATCATCATTAAAAAAGCAGATGGAAGCCTAGAAGATATTGCCTTAGACGAATTTAGATTTGTGCCCTTAATTGGTAACCAGGCTTGGTAATTTACTCGGCTCTTTGCATAGCCCTTTTCACATCTCTTTCTTTGATAGTCTCTCGCTTGTCAAAAGCTTTTTTGCCTTGTCCAATGGCAATCTCTATTTTCAAAAATCCTCTTTCAGATTCATATACCCTAATAGGCACAATGGCATAACCTTTTTCAGAACCTTTTACTTTTAATTTGTGCAATTCGCGCTTCTTTAAAAGCAATTTCCTCAGTCTAAAGGGTTCGTGGTTATTGTAACTGGCATGTTTTAAGGTGCCAATATTCATGCCTTTAATGTAAAGTTCTTCGTCTTTAAAAAAGCAATACGACTCGCTAATACTACAATTCCCAAGCCTGATACTCTTTACCTCAGTGCCAAAAAGCTGCATGCCCGCCGTAAACTTTTGAATAAGATTAAACTCAAACCCAGCCCTTTTATTGATAATATTAACTTCCTTAACCCCTGCCATTGTTAGGCAAATTTAGCTTTATTATTTTATCCAAGTTCAGAAAAAATGCGTTCTAACTTATTTTTCTTTAAAATCTTCTGTCCTTGTTCGCCATGTGCTATCAATCTTTC
>CAYUDC010000122.1:4118-6345 GCA_964443415.1 uncultured Chitinophaga sp.
CCTGCATCAAACGTGGCAGTATCTTCATTTTCTACCACCTTCTGCCATTCTTTTCGATCCCCTATTTTAAAAATGTCTTTCATTTTACCACCAAAATTGGAATGTTTAACTTATGTCTCACCGCATCTATGGTGCTGCCTAATAAAACATCTTTTAACACTTTATGTCCATGTGCACCCATCACCAATAGTTCGGCTCCGTTTTCTACCACAATTTTACTAATACTTTCGGCCCTCGAACCATATCCCAAAACATATTGAGCCGGAAAACCTGCTTGTTTCATTTGTTCGGCATAATTCCCAATCACTGCTTGGTCAAATTGTGTTTCTTCATCCATTACCTCATCGCCATATTTTACCGCAGTGGCCGATTCGATGATATGAATGAGCAAAAACTCACAATCGGTATCCCCCATGCCAATGGCCTGTTGGATGCTTAATTTATCTAAGTCGCTAAAATCTACGGCAATGGCTATTTTTCTAAATTTCTTGGCAGGCCTTAAATCGAGCACTTCGGTAGGCAAATGCGGAATGATATTTCTGCTTCTTACCTTTTTAAACCATGGATGAAACAAGATATACAGCAAGAGCATCGCTACATAAATCAATACCAACACAATGAGTATATTAAGGAGTTGGTTCGAACCGAACCTGGAGGCATGAAAACGATGCAGTTCTTCTATGACCAATTTAATGTTTAAGCCAATGATTACAAAGGCAGAAGCCCAAGCCAAAACCTTTACCCATGCTTTATTTTTAAACTCACCCATTAACTCAGGGCTATTGGTAAAATGTATCAATGGAATAATGGCAAAGCCTAGTTGTAGGCTTAAGACAACCTGACTAAAAATCAACAAATCGCCCAATTTATCATCTCCAAAATACCATAAAGTGATTACTGCAGGCAATACTGCAATCAGGCGGGTGAGCATTCTTCTAATCCATGGGCTGATTCTAAGGTTTAAATATCCCTCCATAACAATTTGCCCAGCCAAGGTGCCGGTAATGGTAGAACTTTGTCCGGCTGCAATTAAAGCAATGGCAAATAAGGTAGGTGCTAAATTACCAAAAATGCCCTGCAACAATTCATGGGCATCACCAATGTCTGCCACCTCGTATAAACCTCTGTTGTAAAAGGCGGTGGCAGCCAAAATTAATATACCCGCATTCACAAAGAAAGCTGCATTTAAAGCTATGGCAGAGTCTATAAAATTGTATTTAAGGGCTCCTTTTATGCCTTCTTTATTCTTTTTGATGCGTCTGGTTTGAACCAAACTCGAATGTAAGTATAAATTATGCGGCATAACTGTAGCACCTATGATACCTATGGCAATGTATAAGGCATCACCTTCTAAGGCGCTTGGAATAAAGCCAGAAGCCACTTGTGTTAAATCGGGTTTTACAATCAGTAGTTCGGCAAAAAATGAAAGGGCGATGATAGATACTAAGCTTACAATAAATAATTCTATTTTTCTGATGCCTCGGTTCAACAAGAGTAATAATAAAAAGGTATCTAAAACAGAGATGATCACGCCATATAGGAGCGGTAAATCAAATAAGAGATTTAAACCAATGGCCATACCAATTATTTCGGCTAAATCGGTGGCGGCAATGGCAATTTCTGCTAAGCCATATAAAGAATAATTAATCCAAGATGGATAATGTTGCCTGCTGGCTTGAGCCAAATCCCAACCTTTTACAATGCCAAGTTTAGAGGATAGACTTTGAAGCAATAAGGCAATCCAATTGCTTAACAGCAAAACCCAAATCAAACTATAGCCAAATTGGCTTCCACCGGCAATGTCTGTGGCCCAATTTCCGGGATCCATATAACCCACACTCACCAAATAAGCTGGGCCAATAAATGCTAATAGCTTTCGCCATCTGCCTACCCCTTTTGTGGTATCTACGCTTTCATGTACTTCACTTAACGATTTCTCTTCCATAAATTAATCTATCAATTTATTAAGTAAAATATTTCTAGCTACTTCATTGCTAATCATGATTGGGTTGGCGTTTTCAATTCTAATTTTCATTGAATGATCAAAATCGCTCTTTGCCAATAGCTCTATTTTAGTGCCCAATACCAGGCCATTTTTTTCGAGGTGTTGCAAAAACAAACTGGTATGGCTTACTACCCCGCTTATAATTCCCTTTTCTCCAATGCCCATTTCACTGATTTTAAATAGTTCCAATTTATGAATCAGCCCGTTTTTGCTAGGAATAGG
>CAYUDC010000122.1:6445-7774 GCA_964443415.1 uncultured Chitinophaga sp.
TTTTTAATCATATCGGTTACAGAAGCCGCTTTGGTTTGCATTACCTCTGCAATGGCATTGGTGCTAATGGCCATAGCAGATTTTTCTTGTAACTTGTAGATAGCCTTGATGTAGTTTTCTTCTGTAAAGGAGTACATGCGGGCAAAAATACAAATTTTTAGATTAGTCTAAATTTATTTTTTTACTATTCTTAAAATCTAATTTTAATTAGCGGTGTTTATTAATTAAAATTGAAGCATGCTCCAAAAATTCATATCCTACATTACCTTCTGGAAGAAGCCAAATCCTGACAGTCCGTCATCATTTAACTTAAAAATCATGCATGGAATTAACAGAATAAGCATATTGATGTTTCTCTTGGCATTAATTGTCATTATTGTTCGCTTGGTACGCAGTTTGTAAATTAGTATTTAAATTTCAACTATATGATTTTATATATTATCATTCCGCTAGCATTAAGTTTTTATGTGAGTTGGAGATTTAAGTCGAAGGTAAAAGAGTACTCACAAATTGGATTGGCCAATCATTTAACCGGAGCAGAGATTGCAAAGATGATGTTAACTGACAATGGCATTTACGATGTTCAAATTTTGAGCACAGAAGGAGAATTAACAGACCACTACCATCCTGATAAAAAAACGGTAAATTTAAGTCATGATGTGTATTATGGCAGGAGTGTGATTGCAGCGGCGGTTGCGGCGCACGAGGTAGGCCATGCGGTGCAGCATGCCAAGGGGTATGCTTGGTTAAGGTTTAGATCATCTGTGGTACCTGTGGTGAGCATCGCCTCTAAGTATGTACAATGGATATTATTGATTGGGGTATTTACTGTTAATACATTTCCTGCCTTGTTATTATTAGGCATTGTTTTATTTGCTTTAACTACGGTATTTTCTGTGATTACCTTACCAGTAGAATTTGATGCCAGTAATAGGGCTTTAGCCTGGTTAGATACAAAGGGGATTGTAAGAAAAGATGAGTACCCAATGACCAAGGATGCCTTAAAATGGGCAGCCAGCACCTATATAGTAGCTGCAATTGCATCCATCGCTACCTTATTGTATTACTTACAGATATATATGGGAAGAAGAGATTAATCATTCTAAGGTCATCTTAGATCCGTATAAAAAGCAGTCAGACATGGCTGCTTTTTTTGTTTCGGTTTGAACCAAAAAGATAAAGCGTATGGATTTCACGGAAATAGAAAATCAGAAAGCTGTTGAAGACTTAAGAATGGTGGTTCGATTCCACTCGCCTCTACGGAAGCTTTTAGCAGTTGGCTATTAGCGGTTAGCAAAAACCTGTCAAGTGATTGGCAGGTTTTTTTTT
>CAYUDC010000123.1:0-2072 GCA_964443415.1 uncultured Chitinophaga sp.
GTACCTTTTTCTTCGTTGATAGAAAATGCCAATGGCTGATCGGCCAAAGTCTTAAGCAATTCCATCGTTGTTTTGGATGGAATGGCAATGGATACATTTTCTTTGGCATCTACCTTAATGCTGGTGCTCATGGTAGTTTCTAAATCTGTAGAGAAGATAGAAAGAACGCCATCATTAATGGTAAATAGAAAATTGTTTAAAATTGGAATAATGGGTTTGGCTACCACAACCCCATCAATATAACTCAGCTGACGCAACAATACGCTGCTATTTACGATAAATTTCATCGACATATTTCTTTTATATCATTAATGTGATTTGAATTCTACTACGATTCTACCAAACAAAAATAGATTTGCATCTACAAGGCCACAAAACAAGTTATGCACACCTTTTGCCGAGTGTTCATTCTTCTCTTCCTTTCACAGGAATTTCGGGTACTGCCGGCAATGAGTCTGTCATAAACATTTTGGTTTCTCCTACCTCCCATTCCGATATATCTGGCTGGCCCGCATCTACCCATGCGGTGTACCAAAAACTGGCCACCGAAAGCACAGAAGCTTTCATCCTTGCCTCTACCACGCCTCCCAATTGCTGGTGATAGTCTGTAGACATTTTCCTTGAATACACTTTAACGGTGCTGCTTCCTCTTTGCTCATAGGCATATTTTTGGTCCTCGGGGGTGTTGGTTTGAACCCACTTTTCTGCTGCAAACACCAAGGGAACATAAAAATAACTTCCTGCCACCGCCTCCCAGGCTGCATTTAAAGGATTGGTTAAATAAATGGCTTTCCCCACAAAAAAATCATAGGTTTCAAAAAACAACTCTGGCAAACGCGATTCAAAAAAACCATGTATGCCATGCTGCCCTGTGAGCTGCCCATTGTAATTTTCTGTGCTATGCAACGGCACATGCGCATCGCCCACATAATGCCCAAGCTCGGCAGATAACTTTAATACCTTGTCTACCTCATGCCGCTCAAATGCCTCACTGAGTTTTCTGAGCATCCATTGAATGTTCCAAGGTACAATGCCATAGGCATGTAAAGTATCTTTGCTAAACTTTTGGATGGCCTCTTGGTACTTGGCTGGCACCGTATCAAATGGCAATACCTGCTCGTAATGGTCGATGTCTATATAATGTTTTACATCTTCCCCAGGCACCAAATACCTTCTTTTATCGGGGTCTACCGCATGTTCTGTGATATACTCTATGTTGCGTTTATAAAAGCCAAACATCTCGTTGGGCAAACAAAATACCGCCAAGCGATTGATTTGTTTATGCGCAAAAAATCCCCAAGAATAGCCACTTAATGGCGTTAATAAACTTAGAATACAAACCATATAACCTGCTAAACCTTTGCGTATTTTCATACTGCAAATAGTTTCGGTTTGAACCAAAATGCAAGTCTACAGCGAACTTAAATCGGGTTTACTGGATTGGCCTCTTCTACTTTTACCTTTTTGCCCTTGAGCTTTTCTTCCTTTACTTTTTGGAGAGTTTGTTTAAACACTGGCGAGGCAATGGCCGCATAAGCAAAACGGTCTAAGATATCTACCTTACCCAATTGCTCTTTCTCTAAGCCACCCTTTTGATGCAGCCATCCCACAATATCAATCTTACTGATTTTATCTTTCTTACCTACATTGATAAATAAGGTTCTAAAGGCTGGCATGCTAAGGTTTTCTTGCTTCTTAGGTAAGTCTATTTCTTCTGGCTTTTCTTTTACAAAATGGGGTATCTTGTCTTCTTGATCCAACAAAAAATAGGCATCACCTTTGGCGTTCATCCTAGCGGTGCGGCCATTACGGTGAATCATGGCATCTTCCTTTAAGGGCAATTGGTAGTGGATAATGGCATCTACAGCGGGTATATCTAGGCCTCTCGACCCTAAATCGGTAGACACCAACACCCGCACACTGCCGTTTTTAAATAAAATCAAGGTTTTCTCTCTATCTACCTGCTCTAAGCCGCCATGGTAAAAGCCATGCAAAAACTTCATCTTCTTTAGCTGCATCGAAATTCTATTGACAGCCTCGCGGTGATTACAAAACACAATCACCGTTTTATC
>CAYUDC010000123.1:2172-7736 GCA_964443415.1 uncultured Chitinophaga sp.
TCCAATGACTTATCAAACTCATCCAATACCAAATATTTGGTTTGGGTTAAGTCTACATTCTCATTTCTGATATGGTAAGAGATTCTTCCGGGTGTGCCAATTAACACCGAGGGTGCCACACTTAAGCTGCTTTCTTCTACACGGGTTTGATGCCCGCCATACACACAGGTAACTTTAAAGCCTGTAGACATTTGCTTAAAAACACCTTCTATCTGCAAAGCCAACTCGCGGGTAGGAACTACCACGATGGCCTGAATTTGTTCTTTAACAGACTTATCTAAATGGCCTGCCAAAGGCAACAAAAAGGCCAATGTTTTTCCTGAGCCAGTAGGAGAAATCAATATCACATCTGCATCGGCCTCAAAGGCTTGAAGCATGGCTTCTTGCATCTCATTGAGCGAAACAATGTTAAAGTTCTTTAAATATAATTCGTGTTGCGGTGTCATCTATCCAAGGATTTTAGCCTGTAAAGTTAGGCAAGCAAAGGCCCTAAAAAAAATCTAGGTTCAAACCTTACAACAAAAAGGATAGCAAAAAGAGTAAAACCAACTGCACCATAAAGATGAACACCCCAAACAAAATGCCCTTCTTGCCCGATTGCAATAACTTTTTAAAACTCACCTTTAAACCTATAGCCGCCATGGCAATGCTAAGGATAATTTTGCCTCCCGTTTCAAACAGGTCTAGCACTTCTTTGGGCAATTTAACCAAGGAAGTAAAAATGGTAATGCCTATAAAACTCCATAAATACCAAGGCAAATTAAATTGATTGGCCTTGCCGCTGCCTTTGTTTACAAGGTAACTAAAGAATATTAAGGCTGGCGATAACAAAGCCACCCTCGCTAACTTAATGGTGATGGCCGATAAACCTACTTCGCTTCCCAAAGAGTATCCTGCACCTGCCACATTGCCCACAGAATGTAAAGAGCCGCCGATGATGATTCCTATCTGTGTTTGGGTCAACCCGAAACCTACCAAAACCAAAGGAAGCACAATCATGCCAAGGCTACCCAATAGATTTACTACAGCCATAGAAATGGCCACATCATCTTTATTGCTAGTGGTGTTGGGTGCTAAGGCTGCAATGGCCGAAGAACCACAAATGGCTGTTCCAAAACCAATGAGCCAGCCAGAACTACCAGGGCATTTAAACTGAATGGCTAAAAAATACGTAAGCAACAACACCAGCAATACCACCACCCCAATGATAGAAAAACTGCCAACTCCTAATTGGGCAATATGGGAATAATTGATGCTAAACGCTAAAAACAAAATAGACAGCTCCAACATCTTCCCGCTGGTAAAGCCAATGCCCGATTGAAAGTCTGTGGGTACTTCCCAAGCATTGCCCACCAACATACCTAGGAGGAGGGCCAATAAAATACTGTTTAGAAATGAGGGCGTAAAAAAAGCCAGAAAATAGGCTAACAAGCCAATAATAAGCGACAATAAAACCCCTTTATATTCTTTTTGAAATGGCGTCATGGCAAATGATAAAGTGCTGCAATATCTGCATAAAAATCAAAGGCCCAAGTAACTTTGGTTACTCAGGCCTTTTGTGTGTACCCAGAGCCGGGGTCGAACCGGCACGAGGGTGAGCTCACTGGTGTTTGAGACCAGCGCGTCTACCAATTCCGCCATCTGGGCAACGGGGATGCGAATATAAGCACATTAACTTTTGTTGCAAGATTTTTTTTAATTTTTATTCAACTACAATCTCATCTGCAAACAACCAAGCGCCTTGTCCTTCGCCGGGGTGGCCAGCCGGACAAACACCCAAGTTCTTTGCTTTAATCTTGATATACTTTACCTTAACTGGCTTTAAGCTTACACCAAATTGTTGGGTGATGGGGTTTGCTTCTACCATAGGCGTATGGTTTTGTGTGGTGGTAGGGTCAGACCATTTAATACCATCTAGCGAATAAGAAAACTCTACTTGCGTAGGAGCAAACACCCATGCTTTATAAAAATGCAGGAAGTTCATCTGAATGCGGGTGATTTCTGTAGCCTCTGGCAGTTCCATAGTAAGCGAAAGATCCGACTTATTGATGGCATGCCAGCTGCTGCGCGTGGCCATGGGCCCAAAGATGCCATTTACCAAAGTGCTTTCTCCTTCTGCTGGGTAGCTTTTGCTCACGGGCTTATCGTAGGTTATTTTTGATCCAATGCCTTTATGCAATTGGTATTTTTGCTCGGCAGGTAAAATGCTTAATTGATGCTTGTTGCGATACAACCAAGCCTTGATAGAACCACTGGTATCGATGGTGATGGTGTCTGTATAGGCTAACATGTTAGCGCGGTTGCTGTAGCTATATAGGATGGTGGCATTTGGAATTTCTGAGCTTAACACGGCCTTTAACTGCTTGTTTTGAGTAAAGGTTTTAACATCAACTTTAAAGTTTCCCTTACAATAATTTAGGCCCATTTCTGCAAAGCGCATTTGGTGCGCCTCTATCCTAGGATAAAACTCTTGCCAGCTGCGCTTGGCTTTGGGCGACCATAATACCTCGGCCATGGCAGGCATGCGTGGCAAGATCATATACACCACATGGTTAAAGCTAGGCATGTATTCTGTCCACACATTGGCTTGGGCACCTAATACAAAATGACTGAGAGAATCTCCCAACTCTGCTGGCACTGGCTCATAATCATACACCCGTTTAAGTGTATTAAAGCCACCAATGGCTTTGGGCTCAGATTCTGGGTCGGCCTGATAATGATCAAAATAACAAGGCACACCAGGGGTCATTACCACTTCATGCGCCATCTTAGCGGCGGCAATGCCACCTGTTTCTCCGCGCCAGCTCATCACCACGGCATCGCTAGCAAGGCCACCTTCAAGGATTTCGTCCCAGCCAATCATCTTCTTGCCATTGGCTTTGATGTATTTTCCGATGCGTTTTACAAAATAACTTTGTAGCTCATATTCGTCTTTAAGCTGCTCATCCTTCATTCTTTTTTGGCAGGCACTGCAAGCTTTCCAAGGCTCTTTTTCTACCTCGTCGCCACCAATATGAAAGTAGGGTGATGGAAACAAAGGCATTACTTCGGCAATCACATCGGTTAAAAAGGTAAATACTTCTTCTTTGCCAGCGCAATAGTTAGAGGCTTTGCCAAGGTAATCGCCTCCAGTGAGCGGCAATTGTTTTTGCCCTGTGCAGCAAAGGTTGGGATAAGCAGCAATGGCGGCCGCACTGTGGCCAGGTAGCTCTATTTCTGGCACAACTTGAATCATGCGGGCAGCGGCATACGCCACAATGTCTTTTACTTGCTCTTGGGTATAGAAACCACCGTAGTTGGGTGTTTCTTCTGCCTTGGCGGTGGGTCTATCATTAAAATGCCAAAGGCGTCTATCAACGCGCCAAGCGCCCGTTTGGGTGAGCAGAGGGTATTTTTTTATTTCGATACGCCAGCCTTGGTCGTCTGTTAAATGCCAATGGAAGGTATTCATTTTATACATGGCCATCAGGTCGATGTATTGCTTTACTTGCTCTACTGTAAAGAAATGCCTTACCACGTCTAGGTGCATGCCGCGCCATTGAAACCTAGGATAATCGAGGATGCTGATTTTAGGCAAGCTTAAGGCTTGGTTGGTTGGGGTGGCCGGCAGAAGTTGCAAGAGCGATTGCAAACCATAAAAAGCACCGCGGGCGGTATTGGCCTGAATGAGCACGCCAGCCTGGTCTATTTGCAATTGGTAGGCTTCTGGGTGGTTTTGGTCTTTTATTGGACTTATAACCACTTTGATATAATTAGACTTTGCCTTGCCAAACTTATGGGCATGGCCACTGAGGTGTTGCAAGGATTGGGCAAAAACCTGCAAAGCACGTTTAAGGGTATCATTGTGATTTCTGTCTACGATTTGGGTGTTGGCGTTTATCTGAAACACATTTTTAACGCCCCCTTCAATGAGGGATACTGGCTTAGGAATGATGGGGATATTTTGCTGTGCAGCGAGTGCAAAGGCAGCCAATAAAACACCAAATAGCAGTTGAAATCTTTTTATCATCATACAATAAAATTAAGGCGAGAGCCATGCAAATAAAGGGATTTTTTTATAATTCGCTACCCACGTCCCACTACATGCACCTAATGCTACTTCCTACGCAAAAACAACCAAGTACCATTGTTATCATAAGAATATTTTACCATACCCACTTTCCTAGCATAATAACAAGAATGGCCAGCATCATTGAGTTTGTAAGCCCATTCATAAACAGAATCGGGCGTTGTAACCTGGCTACGAAGCATCGGGTGCCCTCCAATATCATATCCATAATCCCACCTCCCATTTACCCTAAATTTGATGTTACTGCCATCCATTTCAACCCTTATATTGTTTTTTTTGTCCTCACTGTAAAAGGTTTGTTGTAAAAATTCGTCATGTTGTATAGGGCAACAATCACATCCAGCAGACCTTTCATAAGTTGGAAAACTGTAAATGCTTCCATAAAATATTAAGGTGTCATTTTCTGGGAGTCTTAAAAAGTTTAAAGTGTCATTTTCTTTGTATGGATACCAACTTTGGTATCGCTTGTAATCTTGTGTAATTTTAATTGGATTTTCGCAATCCTCTTTGCAAGAACTAATGATAACTAAGAGTATAAGGGCGCTAAGCAGTTGTTTCATAGTATTCCCAAAATTAATCAATATTCGGTTTGAACCAAAATTTTCTAACAATGCTGTTTTTGTTACCCAATAAAATTTCACTTCATCAAAAAACATTTTTCCTCTCCTGCCTCTTATTCAATAAAGTTCTTATTCAATCACCAAACATGCCCTAAACAATGGGCTTATTTTTATATTAAATCTATGAATTACCTAATTACCGGAGCCGGAAGTGGTATTGGACGAGCCACCGCCATAGCCCTTGCAGAGCAAAACCACACCTGCTACCTGCTAGGAAGAAATGAAAAAAAGTTAACCGAAACGCTTTCACTTCTAAAGCCAGGCCATCACAAAATCTTGACGGCAGATATTTGCAAGCTACATGATTTGCAAAGCTGTGCCGCCCAACACCCAGCGCTTGTTCTGGATGGCATAATTGCCAATGCAGGGTTAGGCGGAGAAAACAATTTTGGAAAAGACGATAGATGGGAAGCCATTGTTTCTACCAATTTAAGTGGCACCTATTATACGGTGAATACCTTTTTGCCCGCCTTACAAAAAAGCACGGCATCGGTTAAACACATATTAATTACTTCCTCTGTTTTGGCAAGATTAGGGGTAGCAAATTATTCTGCCTACTGCGCTTCAAAAGCTGGCCTTTTAGGATTAATGCGCAGTTGGGCCATTCAATATGCTCCAGAAAACATTTTGGTGAATGCCATTTGTCCAGGTTGGGTAAATACAGATATGGCACTAGAGGGTTTACAAGGCATAGCCAATGGACTTGGCATAAGTAAAGAAGAATTTTATTCCATCGCCATGCAGTCTGTTCCCTTGCGAAGAATGAGCAACCCAGAGGAAATTGCAGCCTTATTTATTTACCTTTTGCAACAACAATCCATTACTGGCCAAACCATCGATATAAATGGCGGCTCTGTGATGAATAGCTAGCAATA
>CAYUDC010000124.1:0-7650 GCA_964443415.1 uncultured Chitinophaga sp.
CTATACAACAAAAAAGCCCCGAAATTCGGGGCTTTTTTGTTGCTATCTAATAGCTTATTGATTTCCTTCTTTTTTAGGAGCGGCTTCGTGACTGCAGCAGCCACCTTTTTTCTTTTCGCCAGCACCACAGCTTTTCTCTTTTGAATCGCTGCACTCTTTTGCTTTTTTCTTAGACCTTTTCTTCTCTTTACCTTTGTCTTTATCGGCCTTAGGATTTTCTGCAGTTACACTCATTACACTTACTTCTTCTGAAACAGGTGCAGCAGAAATGGTTTGAGCCGAAATATTTGAGAAGCTAAATGCCGCAAAAGCAGCTAATACTAATAATTTCTTCATGTTCTTAAAATTTGATATTCGAAGGTACTAAAATTTATATTAATTAAAACTTAATTTACTTCTGCCAAAATGCTCCTTCCGCCTTTCACTTTTTGGTTCAACGCTACCTTTACTTTAGCGTCTAAAGGCAGGTAAATATCTACCCTTGAACCAAACTTAATAAAGCCCATTTCCTCACTTTGTTTAACAGATTGCCCCTCTTTTACGTACCAAACAATGCGTTTGGCCAAGGCACCAGCAATCTGACGGAAAAGAATTTCGGTTCCATTGCTCTTTTGAATCACGGTAGTGGTTCTTTCGTTTTCGGTAGAGCTCTTAGGATGCCATGCTACCAAATACAAACCAGGATGGTATTTAAAGTACTTTACAATACCTGCCACCGGGTTGCGGTTTACATGCACATTAAAAGGGTTCATGAAAACAGATACCTGCAAACGCTTGCCATGGAAATACTCAGGCTCTTCTACCTCTTCTATTACCACCACTTTGCCATCCGCTGGCGAAATCACTAGGTTATCGCCTGTGGTAACAGTAATGAGGGGATTACGAAAAAATTGAAGTACGATGACCAATAAGATCACCGAAATTCCTAAGACAACATTTTGCAACCAGCCAAGGTCTGGCGCCAACCAACGTACCGAAGCGTTTAAAGCAAAGAGTACAATGAGTGAAATGAATATAGTGGCTTTACCTTCTTTGTGAATCATTCTTATGTATTATAAACCAAACTTACCGCGGAGGGTTTCTACATCAGCTACCTTCTTAATGGCTACTACATAAGCTGCAATACGCATGCTGCAATTGTGTTCCATTGAAGCGCTGTAAACATTTTCAAATGCAGTTTTCATTACACGGTCTGCCCTTCTGTACACACGCTCTTCTGTCCAGAAGTATCCTAAACGGTTTTGAACCCATTCGAAATAACTCACGGTTACACCACCTGCATTGGCCAAGATGTCTGGCACTACCATGATTCCTTTTTTGTTAAGGATGGCATCTGCACTGGCAGAAGTTGGGCCATTGGCACCTTCTACAATTAACTTGGCTTTTATTCTGTCTGCATTCTCGGCAGTGATTTGGTCTTCCATAGCGGCAGGCACCAAAACGTCTACATCTAATTCTAATAACTCGGCATTAGAAATTTTCTTACCAGCGGTAAATCCTTCTAGTGTACCTTTATTTCCATCACGATAAGCAATGGCAGCTTCTACGTCAATACCTTCTGGGTTATAGTAGGCACCACTCACATCAGAGATGGCCACTACTTTCATACCTTGTGAGGCAAGTAATTTAGCTGAAATAGAACCCACATTACCAAAACCTTGCACTGCGGTAGTTGCACCCACAATGTTTATTTTTAATTTAGACAAAGCCGAGCGTGTGCTCACCATTACCCCACGGCCAGTGGCCTCTACCCTACCTAGTGAACCACCTAAAACAAGTGGCTTACCTGTAACTACTGCTGGCGTGCTATATCCTTTTAATTTAGAATACTCATCCATGATCCAAGCCATTTCTTGTTGGCCTGTTCCCATGTCTGGGGCAGGAATGTCTTTATCTGGACCAAATACATCTACCATTAAATCGGTATAAGCACGGGTTAATCTTTCTAATTCTCCTTTGCTCATGCTACGCGGATCGCATTTGATACCACCTTTACCACCGCCATAAGGAATGCCTACTACGGCGCACTTCCAAGTCATCCAAGCGGCGAGTGCTTTTACTTCATCTAAATGTACATCCATACTGTAACGGATACCTCCTTTGGATGGACCAAGATTGGCATTATGTACTACGCGAAATCCTTCGAAAACGCGTACTTTTCCGTTATCCATGGTAACTGGAATGTTTACAATTACGGCTTTTTGTGGTGCCTTTAATACATTGTAGTCACTTTCATCTAAACCGATGATACGTGCTGCTTCGTCGAATCTCGACATCATAGACTCGAATGGATTTTCCGAGCTGTGTTTAATCACATTTTCTTTGCCTGACATAGGTGTTTCTTTTAGTGTTAGGTTCGGCGAACATACAATAAATTTTACAATCTGACCACTTGATTTAAGTAAGTAAAAAAAATCAGCGTAATAAAAGGTTCAAAAAATAATTACGAAAGTATATATTTGACATAATTTCAATCAACAACATATGAAAGCCTTACACATACTCCTAGTTTTATTAGCCTTTGGTTCAACCCGAATTTTTGCCCAAGATACCCTGTATCGTGTGGACGGAAGGGTTAGCAATGTTCGAATTATAGAGATTAATTCAAACCAAGTTAAATTTAGAAACCCCGAAGGACAAGGCGGACCTTTATTTGTGCTCAACAAATCAGAGGTGGTTAAGGTGGTTTATTCTGACGGGCGTATGGAGCGCTTTAACTCAGAGAGTGCAGCCCCAATGGTTCAAACCAATATGTATGGTAATGTTTGGGGAGACGTACCAAAACCAGATCCATTAAGAACCAATTTCAAACGCAGGTATGTAAACTTAAGTGTCACCGATTATTTTGCTGGCGCTCTAACTGTTGGCTACGAGTATTTTACCAAAACTGGGGATTATAGTTTAAGAGTTCCTGTTTCGATAGGTTTTAAAACACTTGGCATAAGCGGCTATGGTATTAGAGAAACAGAATACGAAGGAAGGCAAGCCTATTACAGAGAGAATAAAAAATTTAGCACAGGTTTCGAATGTTATTATTATCCATACGGACAAGGTAAAGTGAGATACTACTTTGGCCCAGCCATAGAAATGGGTTGGTTTGAATATACAGACGAAATGAGAAGTAATACTTTCCCCTACACTATTACAGATAAAAACCAAAATGGCTCATTTCAATCGGTTTTAGTGCATAACGGCATTTTGTTTCAACCCACCCCAGAAATCAACTTTAACATCAGTATTGGTCTTGGCTACTGCCAATCGAGGTTTAGACACCAAGATGCCAATGGCTTTGAAACACTCTCTACCAAGCGTAGCGAATTTGCTGCTAGGTATGGTTTAACTGTTGGATATAAGTTTAACTAGGCCCATGAAATTGGGAAGTTTTAGTACCTATTTGGCGGGTATTCTATTATTTCTTAACCTTACTTCTTGTTATTACTTTAAAGTAGCAGAATCTGTTCCTGGAGGATACGAAGTAGAAGGTGCCTTAATTAGAGGTAAAACCCTTATCGTGCATACTGGGGCGGAGTCATTTCAAATGGTTTACCCTAGTATTTCGAATGATAAAACAACTCTCATTGGTAAAATGGCGCCTGTTGCTTACAACCATCAATTCTACAAACTGGTAAAAGGCAGGGTTTCTAATAGATATAAAAAAAATATGGGCGACCCAAGCAGAGATGTAAACATTTATATTTCTGAATACACCATTGACAGCTTCAATCAAATTCAAATCCCATTGACCGCAGTTAAAAGAATGGATATTTATGCCAAAGAAAATACTAAATCTGCATTAAGCTTAGCTGGTGGAATCGTTGGTGGTTACTATGGCTTAATGCTTATTATATTATTACTATCAGGTATTTAAAGACTAATTGCTCAACAATAAATAAAAATAAACTGCCGGAACAGACAAAAATATTCCGTCAAACCTATCCAAAAACCCGCCATGACCTGGCAAAAGGCTGCCGCTGTCTTTAATTTGAAGGTTACGTTTTAATAACGATTCAACCAAGTCTCCAAAGGTTCCAAAAATTACTATTAGGGCCCCAATAATCATCCAATCGGTGGCATTCACATCTTCCCAAAATCTGCTAAGCAAAAATGCTACACCCATGGTAAGAATGGTTGCTCCAATACTTCCTTCCCAAGTCTTCTTTGGGCTAATGCGTTCGAATAGCTTGGTTTTTCCAAATTTTCTGCCCACTAAATAGGCAAATGTATCACTGCTCCATTGTAAGATAAAAAAGCCCATTGGCAGCTCGTAGCTGTAGTTTAAGGAGTTAAAATATCCAAAGTCTGCCAGCATGCATAAGGGCAAACAAATGTAAATGATACCCAAAATTTGATACCCAAGTGTATCGAATTCTCTGCCTGTACGTTCGAAAAGTTTGATAATAAAAAGCAATAAAAAGATGGGGATTAAATGATAATACCAACCAGTAGTTTGATCTCCTCTGATAATCCAAACAAACATCAAATTAATGATGCTGCCCGCCACAATTCCTAAATATTTTTCAATAGGATTTTTATCTGGCAGCACCAGCTCATAAAATTCTAGCAAACAAAGAAAGTTTACTACAAATAACAGTGCAAATAAACTCCATTCGCTAAGGATGGTGCAAAATACAATGGTCAAAACAAATAGAGACCCTGTGAGTGTGCGTTGCCAAAAATTATTCATATCCTTGTTTATAATTATAGATTTTTAGCCACTCTATTTCTTAGAAAATACAGCATCAGTGGTTTAAAGCTTTTAAGGATGGCAAAGGTAAGTACAGCGCTAAGTAAAATCATATACCATTCATATTGGTAATTTTCATCCATCCAAGCAATAGCAGGTTTGTCTTTATAGATATAAACCAAGGTTACAGCCAAAGCATTATTGATAAAATGTAACAAAATGGGCACTTTTAAGTTAGCGGTATAATTATAAATATAGCCTAATAAAGCCCCTAACATCACCCTTGGCAAAAATCCATAAAACTGTCCATGGAAACCAGAAAACAAAATGGCGGCAAGAAAAATTGCCACATGCCTATTGCCAGTTGCCATTCCTAAATACTGTTGTAATACCCCTCTAAAAAATACCTCTTCGCAAATAGCAGGCATCAATGCAATTACAAAAATGTTCAGCAGCAAGGTGCTTATATCATTTGCAGCAATGAAGGTTTTGGTAATGCTTGCCGCATTGGCTTCCATGGCCTTTATACTAGCTTCAAAATCGGCATAGGCCGCCGGAAAACTTAAATACTGGTTCAACTGGTATAGCCAAGCAGTAATTGGATTACTTACAAAAAGTAGGGCAATCCCTAAAATCCAAAAAGGCCAATACACCTTGGTTTTAAGTGGAACAAAATACTTAAACTCTAAGCCTAAACTTTTTACAAACACCAAAGCAGGTACCAAAAACATTCCTAGACTGCCTGCCAGCACCTGAAACAATTTCATGGCATTTAATTCCCTCACCTGCTCGGGGCGCAATGCCGCCACATTCACCGCACTAATGTCTACTCCAAAGCCATACAGGCAAATTAAATAAGACAACATGGTACCTATTGCACCAAAAACCAGTGCCATTCCCCCTAAAATTAGCAGTTTACCTATGATGGTAAAAAATCGTTTCAGTGACGAAAATTGTGGTGCTTCCTCCTCGAACATTTGTTTTATATTTGTTGCAATATATTAATACTAGCGCATTGGCAAAAATTGGCAACATAAACCTCGGAAATTTCCCTCTCCTACTTGCACCCATGGAAGATGTGAGCGACCCACCTTTTAGGGCAGTGTGCAAAGCCAATGGGGCCGACCTCATGTACACCGAATTTATTAGTTCGGAAGGGTTGATCCGAGACGCTATTAAAAGTAGGCAAAAGTTAGACATATTTGATTATGAGCGCCCTATAGGCATTCAGATTTTTGGTGGCGACGAAGAAGCCATGGCCATGGCCACCCAAATTGTAGATGCTGTGAACCCCGATTTGGTAGACATTAACTTTGGCTGCCCAGTAAAAAAAGTAGTCTGCAAAGGGGCTGGTGCCGCCATTTTAAAAGATTTACCAAAAATGGTAAAAGTTACCGAGGCTGTGGTAAAAAGCACCAAATTGCCTGTTACTGTAAAAACACGCCTAGGTTGGGACGAAAACTCAAAAAATGTAGAAGAAGTTGCAGAACGCCTGCAAGATGTAGGCATCCAGGCGCTTTCTATTCATGGTAGAACCCGCGCTCAATTATATAAAGGCGAGGCAGATTGGACCCTCATCGGAAAAATTAAAGAAAACCCACGTATCACCATTCCCATTTTTGGCAATGGCGATATTGATAGCCCACAAAAAGCGCTAGAGTACAAGAATAGATACGGCGTAGATGGCATAATGATTGGCCGAGCCGCCATTGGATATCCATGGATTTTTAATGAAATTAAATATTTCATGGAAACTGGAAATATATTAGACGCCCCCTCTATTTTACAACGGATAGACGTTTGCAAAACCCACCTCCAAAAAAGTGTAGAATGGAAAGGCGAAAGACCTGGCTTGTTTGAAATGAGAAGACATTATGCGCCCTATTTTAAAGGATTAGATAACTTTAAACCCTTTAGAACCAAATTGGTGATGGCAGAGTCTATGCAAGAAATTATAGACATTTTAGGCGAAATAGAAGTTCATTACTTGCACGATTTGGTTAGTGTCGTTTAACCCATTTGGCTATATCCAAGATAAACATTTTAGAGACATTTCCTGCCTCTTCGTATTCTGCGGGCAATGAAACGCCCTCGCCTGCCATAAAAATATGGTTGAGCTGATGGTATAACTCAAAGGTGGCATCTGGGTGTTGTGTTAAAGCTTTTTTCCATTCTTCAAACTCCTGCGCAGGCACTTGATAGTCTCTTGCTCCTTGCAAAACCAAAACAGGATATTTAGCTAAATCTTTTAAATGATGCACTGGGGCATGCTGGTTGAGATGAATGAGATAATTGGCCGACATGCCTAATGGCAGCGAATCTGAGGGCGATTGGGCTGTTAACTTCGTTTGTGCATAAGGCAATCTGTTTAAAATGGCTTGAATCTGTTTTTTCTCTTCTGCAGTTTTAGCATGTTTTTGTAAATGCAACAACTGAAACTCCATCATCTCTGCCAAAGGCCTGTAATTTCCAGCGGCTATAATTACCCCTTTTACTTCTTTGATCTCCGATACAAACCAAGGTATTAAATAAGCACCTTGACTATGGCCTAATAAAAATATGCGATTGCTATCTATTAATTCGTGTTTAGCTAATTTGGCCACAATGGCTTTTAAATCGTCGAGGTATTCTTGCCTGGCGGTAACTTTATCCTCCTCACCCATTTTATTGGCAAAGGCAACTGTTCTTTTATCGTATCTGTACACTGCAATTTCTTGGGTAGCCAAGCCCCAGGCAATGTCTTTATAAATTCGATTAGGACCAATACGTAAATCCATATCTGTGGGGCCAGAGCCTCCAATGATAATTACCAAGGGAACTTTCTGTTGAACATTAGGAAAAGTTAACATTCCCTGAGAGGGAAATTCTGGAATGGGTACCGTTTTTTTTACTTCGTAAAACAAACTCGGGTCAACCCAAGCTGCCGGCGCATAGGGCGTTTCGGGTGGCTCAATAAATAGTCCAGC
>CAYUDC010000125.1:0-7594 GCA_964443415.1 uncultured Chitinophaga sp.
GTTTGAACCAAAAAAACTTTGCAGTCTCACCTAAAAATATATATTTGCTCTAAACCTAAAGACTAAGCAATGGTTAAAAGTTCGAAGAAGAAGATTAGAATGGAGTTTGAAATCAAAGCATCCCCTGCTATGCTTTTCAACTACATCAGCTCTCCATCTGGGCTTTCTCAATGGTTTTGCAATGACGTTGACATTTACAATAACTTCTACAAGTTTAAATGGGATGGAGATGAGAATATTGCCGAACTTCTGAAAAAACACCCAAATAAGGGCATTCGTTTCAGGTGGAAAGATTCACCTGCAGAAGAATATTTTGAGTTTGAAATTATACAAGACGAGCTCACCGACGATGTTGCCCTAGTGGTAACAGATTTTGTTGAACCTATAGATGAAAAAAACACCATTCTTCTTTGGGAGAATCAGGTGCATGAGCTTAGAACGCTATTAGGAGGCTAATCTTAATGAATGCCTATATTTTGGCATTTTAATTGAGTATTTTTGCACTCGCATCCTAAAAGAAATCTAGTGAAGAAATTTTATCAGCTCATTGTAAATAGTTTTCTAAGAGCATTTTTCCCAACCTTTGTCATCGTTATGCTCATATTGCTCATGCAAATTGTATGGCTTTATGTAGATGAACTCATCGGAAAAGGCTTAGATTGGCTGGTAATTGCCGAATTACTATTTTACTTCTCGGCAAGTTTAATTCCACAAGCACTACCTCTTTCTATCTTGCTCGCTTCCATCATGACATTTGGCGCATTGGGTGAAAGCTATGAGCTAGTAGCTGCTAAAGCATCGGGTATCTCTATTTGGAAAATGTTCAGACCCATGATTGCGATTATGGTGGTGATAGCCATCTTTGGTTTTTTTGTTTCCAATGTGCTCATCCCTCAAGCCAATCTTAAGCGTGGCTCCTTGTTATACGATGTTAGGCAACAAAAACCTTCCTTGGCAATCAAAGAAGGAGTCTTTAGCCAAGATATTCCTGGCATTACCATTAGGGTTGGCAAAAAAGACAGAACCACCCAAGAATTACGAGAAATTATCATTTACGACCAAAGGCAAAGCCAACTTCACCCCGTGATAATTTTTGCAAAAAGAGGTACCATGACTATGAGTGAAGATGGACGATACCTTTTTTTAAATCTCTACCAAGGTGGCCGATACGAAGAACTAGAAAAAGTGAAAGGCTATTACTATAGTCAACCACATACCACTACCACTTTTAATGAAGAAAGAGTAGCTTTCGATCTTAATAGTTTTAAATTTAGCAGAACAGACGAAAACATTTTTAAACAACATTGGGAAATGCTCAATGTATTAGAACTTCAATCTGCTAGCGACTCTTTGGCAGAAGTAAGAAAACTTAAACATAAAGAACTTAGTGGCTTTGTACAACCTTACTACTACTTTTCGCGTGCCCAAGCAGATAGTTCTTTGAGAATTTCAACTGATAAAAAAATTATTGTTACCACCAAAGAACCTGATATTACCAGTCATTTTCCTGGCATTAACACTCAGTCTTTATACAGCAACGCCATTAACTCTACGCGTAGCGTAAAAAACATCATCGAATATAGCATCAACGAGTACAAAGACCTTTACCGACTGCAAGTAAGACACAAAATAGAATGGCATCGTAAGTTTATCTTGTCTGTTGCCTGCCTAGTCATGTTTTTTATTGGCGCGCCTTTGGGTTCCATCATTAGAAAAGGCGGCTTTGGTTTGCCTATCGTTGTTTCTGTATTATTTTATGTATGCTACCATATTGTATCCTTATCGGGCGAAAAAGCTGCCAAAACGCTGGCTTGGACTCCCCTCCAAGGCATGTGGCTGGGCATTGCGGTATTTGTGCCTATAGGCTTTTTTATTACTTGGAAAGCCTCAAACGACTCTAAGCTATTTAATTTTGATTTAGGCTATATTCTAGAAAACTTGCTGAAAAAAATTAAGCCATCAAAGAATACGCAGCCATGAGAATCTTGCAGATTTTTCCTCGGTTTCCTTGGCCACTCAAAGACGGCGGCGCTTTGGCATTTTATGCCCACCTTAAAGGTTTAAAAGACAACGGACACCAAGTAACTTGTGCGGTTTTAAACACGAGCAAACATCGCATTCAATTTGCCGACATCCCTCAAGAGGTTAAAGATTTGGCAAGCTTTCACTTATTAGAAATAAACAACCACATTACCATTTGGGGAGCTTTTAAAAATCTTTTTCAAAATAAATCATATATCCTTAGCAGGTTTTATACGAAAGAATTTGAGTCATTACTTTTCGGTTTGATCCAAGCCGAGAAACCCGAGATGGTGCTGTTTGAAAGTTTGCAAACTGCGGCATACCTGCCTTTTGTAAAGCAACATACAAAGGCTCCATGTTTACTCAGAAGCCATAACATCGAATTTAGTATATGGGAAGAACAAGCCAAGATAGAAAAAAACCCCATTAAAGCAGCCTATGTTAGATGGCAAGCAAATCGACTAAAAAAAGAAGAACTATCTTTTAGTGCCACCTTTGATGGAATATTAGCCATTACCCAATCTGATGCAAATCGTTACCATGAACTAGGCGTTCATCCACCCAGCCTTTATTATCCTGTTGGTTTCTATCCAAGACAACAAAGCACTTTGCCTGTCCAACATCAAGCAAAGGTATTTCATTTAGGAAGCATGGATTGGATGCCTAATCAGGCGGCTATCTCCTATTTTATAGAGCAAGTGTGGCCTTTGGTTCAAACCGAAAACCCAAACCTATGCTTTGAAATTGCCGGCAGAAATATGCCCGAGCGATTTAAGCAATTAAATATCCCTGGGGTAAAAGTAGTGGGTGAGGTAGAAAATGCAGATGCCTATATGCAAGAAAATGGGTTGCTGGTAATTCCACTTTTAAGTGGAAGCGGCATGCGCGTAAAAGTAATGGAAGGCATGGCCTTGGGTAAATGTATCATTAGTACTAGCAAGGGAATGGAAGGGATAGAAGCCATTGCCAATAAACACTTTGTGCTGGCAAATTCCCCCCAAGAATTTAAAGATGCCATTATTTTTTATACCCAACACCTAAATGATGCAAACAAAATAGGGGCAGAAGCCCGTAAATTTGCATTGGAAACGTTTGACAATGTTCGCATCGTTAAACAGCTAGAGCAGTTTATGAATCAATTAGAGAGACAATAAGATGGGTTGGATAAAAAATATAAAAGAATGGGTAGGCAATAGGATGTTAAAGGGTATGTCGGTAAAAAAAACACGCTCCTCTAACCCTATGCCCAGCTTTGATGCTATGAAAGAAATTGGCATCGTGTATAAAGCTGGCAAAGCCATAGAAGAAGAGGCTGTTAGTAAGTTTGCAGACTATCTAAGACAACAAGGCAAAAAAGTATTTACCCTAGGATTTGTAGATGTAAAAGAGCTTCCACCTCAATATCATCCTACCATATACTCTCAATACTTCTGGAGAGCGAGTTTAAGCACTTTTAACTTACCTGATAAACAAAAAATTCATGGGTTTATCCATACCGAGTTCGACTTATTGCTTAGTTTGTTTTTTGAAAAAGAACTGGCTCTACAGTCGGTAGCGGCCCTAAGCAAAAGTAAGTTTAGCATGGGTGCCAATATGGAAGGCGCTTTACCCTACCACGATTTTCTAATAGATACAGGCGAAGAAAAAGACCTCATGAACCTTGGTATGCAAATGATACATTATTTAAAAGTAATACATCAAAAATGAGTGAGCTTCTACCATTAATGGAACATTTTTACACCTTACAAGGTGAAGGGGCTCATACGGGCAAAGCCGCTTATTTTTTGCGCTTGGGGGGCTGTGATGTGGGTTGTGTTTGGTGTGATGTAAAAGAAAGTTGGGATGCCCAAAAACATCCTTTGGTTTCTGTAGAAGACATGGGTAATTGGGTGGCAGCAACCAAAGCCCCCATTGCTGTTATTACAGGTGGCGAACCCCTGCTTCATCAATTAGACAAGTTAACAGAAACACTCCAAACAAAGGGTATTAAAACCCATATAGAAACTTCTGGCTCTAGCGAGTTAAGTGGCCAATGGGATTGGATTACGGTTTCGCCAAAAAAGTTTAAAGTTCCATTAGCTTCTGTGCTAGCGGTGGCTAACGAATTAAAAGTAGTAGTATTTAATAAATCTGATTTTGAATGGGCAGAAAAACATGCTGCCCTGGTGCCAAGCCATTGCAAGCTTTATCTGCAACCCGAGTGGGATCAAAGCGAAAAAATGTTACCATTGATGATTGAGTATGTAAAGCTACATCCTCAGTGGGGAATAAGCCTGCAAACGCATAAGTTTATGCAAATTCCTTAAGCTGCGCTATCATTTTAGCAACTGCTGGGCATATCAAAGAATTTTGATACGTAATCTTTAACTTTTGTAGTTGGTCGCGCTGCTGCGTATGCGGATACTCTCTGCAGGCATTGGGCCTTGCCTCATACACGCTACAATAATGGTCTGAACCCAAAAAAGGACAAGGCATTGATTGGAACACATCGTCGCCATCCTCGTCTCTTTTAAGGTACGTTTCTGCAAACAAGGCAGGACGCATTTTTAAGGCTGCAGCCAGTCTATCAATGTCTTTGCTTAACAACAAAGGCCCTGTGGTTTTGCAACAATTGGCGCATTGCAAACAATCTATTTCTTCAAATGCCGCTTCATGCAGTTGATGCATGAGCTGATCGAGGCCCGACTTTCGCTTTTTTTTGAGCTGCTCCAAAAACTTTTTGTTAGCCTCTTTATTCTTCTTGGCTAAGTCTAAATACTTTTTATAAGAATCAAGCATCTGATTTTAGTTCGTGGCCCATTTTATCTCGTTTGGTATCGAGGTATTTTTTATTGTGTGGATTTGGTTTTACCGCTAGGTTTACGTTTTCTACAATCTCTAAACCATACCCTATTAAACCTGCGCGCTTGGTTGGATTGTTAGTCATTAATCGCATTTTGGTAACGCCCATGTCTCTTAATATTTGAGCCCCTACCCCATAATCTCTTTCATCCATTTTAAACCCAAGTTGTAAGTTAGCTTCAACGGTGTCTAAGCCTTGTTCTTGTAGTTTATAAGCCTTTAACTTATTAAATAAACCAATACCACGGCCTTCTTGATTGATATACAATACCATGCCTTTACCTTCCTTTTCTATCATCTCCATGGCTTTATGAAGTTGGTCGCCGCAATCGCAACGCATCGAGTGAAATATATCGCCGGTAATACAAGAACTGTGCACTCTTACCAAAATTGGTTCATCGGGCTCCCAAGTGCCTTTTTGCAACACCAAATGCTCTTGTTGGTTATCAAGTTGTTTGTATGCCGTTAAGATAAAATCTCCATAACTGGTGGGCATGTTCACAGAAATCAATCTTTTAATCAAAGATTCTTTTTCGAGGCGGTAGGCAATTAAATCTTTAATGGTTACCAGTTTCATGTCAAACTTTTGAGCCAACTTGATGAGGTCGGGCACACGTGCCATAGTACCATCTTCATTTAATATTTCTACGATGCATCCTGCGGGTTCAAATCCTGCCAAGCGCGCAAAGTCGATGGCGGCTTCTGTATGACCAGCCCTTCTTAATACACCTTCTGGACGTGCTTTAAGCGGAAAAATATGTCCAGGCTTACCAAAATCTTCGGGTTTGCTGTTTGGGTCGATGAGTGCTTGAACCGTTTTGGCGCGGTCTTGAGCAGAAATACCAGTAGTGCAACCTTTGCCCAATAAATCTACAGAAACCGTAAATGGGGTTTCGTGTAGGGTGGTATTATCGTTTACCATTAAATCTAGACCCAATTCTAAACACCTGCTCTCGATAAGGGGGGCACAGATGAGGCCACGCCCCTCTCTTGCCATAAAATTGATGATTTCTGGGGTAACATTTCTAGCTGCGGTTAAAAAGTCGCCCTCATTTTCACGGTCTTCATCATCTACAACAATGATCATTTTTCCGTTTTTAATGTCCTCTATGGCTTCTTCGATGGTGTTAAATGAACTCATAACTTAAATATGGGCTGCAAATATCGTTATTATCCTGAGGAAAGGAAGAAACCCTTACCTTTGCACCTTGTTTTAATTTTGTTATGGGAAATATAGTAGCTATTGTTGGGAGACCAAATGTTGGAAAATCCACCTTGTTTAATCGTCTTTTGGGGGAGTTTAAGGCCATTGTGGACGATTTTAGTGGGGTAACCCGTGACAGGCATTATGGCAAAGCCGAGTGGTTAGACAGAGAATTTACCATTATTGATACAGGTGGTTATGTGCACAACAGTGCAGATATTTTTGAAAGAGCCATTGCCGATCAGGTAAAAATTGCCATCGAAGAGGCAGATGTTTTATTATTTATGGTAGATGTGCAAGTGGGAGTTACCGACTTAGACATGGCATTTGCCAATCTTATCAGGAGAACCAAAAAGCCTGTATTATTGGTGGCCAATAAAGTTGATACCTTTGATAAACAACACGATGCCTATGAATTTTATAAATTAGGCCTCGAAAATTTATATTGTATTTCGTCGTCGAGCGGAAGTGGCACTGGGGAGTTGTTAGATGAAATTATAAAGCTGTTGCCAAACGATGAGCCAGAGGAAGCAAACCCTGCGGATGAATTACCTAAAATAGCCGTGGTAGGTAGACCAAATGTTGGAAAATCTTCTTTGGTAAATGCCTTGTTAGGAGAAGATAGAAACATTGTAACAGATATCGCGGGCACCACCAGAGACACCATACACTCTCATTATAAATATTATGGCAATGAGTTTTTATTGGTAGATACAGCTGGAATAAGAAAAAAAACCAAAGTAAATGAAGACATCGAGTTTTATTCGGTAATGCGCTCCTTGCGTGCTTTAGAAAACTGTGATGTGGCCATTTTAGTGATAGATGCTACGTTGGGTTTAGATTCTCAAGACCTAAACCTAGTGGGATTGGCAGTAAAGAACGGAAAAGGTTTGGTGCTTTTGGTAAACAAATGGGATTTAATTCCAAACAAAACCACCAATACAGCGAGGGATTTTGAAAATGAAATCAAACAAAAGCTTCAGCCATTTGATGATATTCCTATTGTATTTACCTCTGCCCTCGAAAAGCAAAGAATCCATAGAGCAGTAGAAGTAGCGATGGAAGTTTTTGAGAATCGCAGCAGAAGGATCAGTACCAGCCAACTCAACGACTTTCTTCAAGAAATCATTGCAGCTTATCCACCTCCAAGTGTAAAAGGTAAATTCGTAAAAATAAAATATGGTACCCAATTGCCAGGCAGAAATCCAAAGTTTGCCTTGTTCTGCAATCTTCCACAATATGTGAATGATAGCTATAAAAGGTATGTAGAAAACAGGATGCGCGAGTCCTGGGATTTCAAAGGAGTGCCCATTACCATTTATTTTAGAAAAAAATAAGCTATTTGTTTGGAAATTAAAAAAGTAGCCCATACTTTTGCACCGTATTCAAAAAAAACCAAGTAAAATGAAAAAAGTATTATCAATCGTTGCCGCTACAGCTATGTTAGCTATCGTAGCTTGCGGTCCTTCTGCTGAAGAAAAAAAGAAAGCTGAAGAAAAAAGAATTCAAGATTCAATCGAAGCTGCT
>CAYUDC010000126.1:0-7489 GCA_964443415.1 uncultured Chitinophaga sp.
CCTGCATTCGCAGCAGACGACATTTCAGCATCATCATTGTTCCAGTCGTAACATCTAATGGGTGCTTGAAAGGCCATGCCTTTTGCATTGGCTACCACGCCACCAGCAGCCATCGTTCCTGCCACATGGGTAGCATGGTCGCTTAAGGAAGAGCTGCCATCTACTTGCACTGCCCTCGATTGAAACTCTTGATGAGAGGTGCGCACTGCGCCACCATCCCAAACACCTAAACGGTTTGTCATGCCTTGACCGCTTAAGGTTAAGCCAGCAGTACCTCCAGGCCAAACTTTGCTAGTGCCAATGGTTCTAGCAGCATCTAAATTATTGGTGGTTTCTAAATAGATGGGCATCCCTGTACTGCTTACACCCACCAACTCTTTTATTTGTCCGGTAGCAGAAACCATCCTTTGCGGATAATTAACAGTCTTTGCCTTTTCTATGGCTGCTGCTTTACGAACCTGAGCGTTGTGCTCCAAGATGCGCGTTAAATCACTATTGTCTTTAGCAGTGGATGGGTCTATGGTGTTTTGTGCAAATAGACTTAAGCTAAAAATAGTGGCTAAAAAAATGGAGAAAATATGCTTCATTATCTTAATTGGTTTTCAAGTTTCTAGAATGATTGACAGTGCCCTTTAAACGGGCAAATACTTTTAGTTTTTCTTTGTTGTAAAATATATCGCCAGTAAAAACAAACTCATAGCCGCCATTAGGCAAACATTTAATTTTAAGGTTGGGTTTACTGCGTTGGTTCAATACATAAGTTTTATCTAGCCTATTATCTATTAGCACCACGGTGTATTGATTACTCGGTAATGTTTTACCACAAACGATGCTTTTCACTGGAATGCCATTGATCTCGAAAACATAACCATTACTCGACACCAAGGCAACATTCATCTTACCATTGGTTACATCGATATTGCTCTTTTGGTGATACTGAAATTTTCTAAGTAGCTGACCACTCCCTGTTTTAAGGTCTACAGATTCTTGCTGGGCTTTACATGAGGTAAATACCGCAAAAAACAACTGGCATATCAACAATAATTTTTTCATGGTTTGACCCAAATCTAGTTAGAGTTAAAGTCAAAAATAAGGCTTAATTGCAAAAAACCTTGCTATCCGCGGCAGACTGCAAAAAATTAGCGGAAAAAGGAGATTATGCATTTGCGTGATATATCTTCATGCACAACCCAAACATACTACCCATTTTTTTGTATTTTGCGCCAAAACCACTTCAGTGAAAAAACACATTCCTAACGCACTTACCTCTTTTAACCTATTCTTTGGCTGTCTATCTATTATCAGCAGTGTTGAGGGAGATTTAAAACAGGCGGCATGGTATATTGCCTTTGCTGCCATTTTAGATTTTTTTGATGGATTTATTGCTCGCCTACTCCATGCGCATTCCGAAATTGGAAAGCAGCTTGATTCTTTAGCAGATGTGGTGAGTTTTGGGGTGGCTCCAGGCATGATATTTTATGGCATCAGCCAAGAATATCTGCTTTTTGGAAATGGCTTTCCGCAGTATGTGCCCCTTATCATATTATTATCTTATGTACCGTTTATAATTCCGGTTTTCTCTGCCATTCGCTTGGCCAAATTTAACATAGATACCCGCCAATCCGATTCGTTTATAGGGGTGCCTACACCAGCAAATGCCTTGTTTATTTGCTCCATTCCGTTTGTATTAGAAAGCGGACCGGCCTTTGCTTCCGCTGTGTATGAATCAAGTTACTTTTTATTGCTCTTTCCATTTATAAGCGCCTATCTTTTGGTAGCTGAGCTTCCGCTCTTTGCCTTGAAATTTAAAAATTTCTCCTTTGCCGCTAATCGCCTGAGATACTTGTTTTTATTGGGCGCTTTGCTGCTCTTAGTAATTTTTAACTATTTTGGACTTGGACTAAGCATCCTGCTTTATGTACTTTTGTCGCTTCTTGTACATTTGAAACTCCTAAAATTATGAAATTTAAAGCTGAAATTGATGTGATGCCACATGCTGCCCTTTTAGATCCACAAGGGAAAGCCGTTAGTAATTCTATGCCTAACGTAGGATTACCAAACATCCATGATGTGCGCATTGGCAAGCACATTAGTATGGAATTAGAAGCCAATACTGAAGCTGAAGCCCATTCGATGGTGGAGACCGCCTGTAAAAAGCTATTAGCTAACCTTATCATGGAAAGCTATACTTTTACTGTAAAGGCCCTTTAAATAACAATTTATAGCTTATGAAGACAAGAGTATTTTGGCTGCTTGTTTATCTATTAGCCTTTAACACCCTGAAGGCTCAAGACCCTACCTACGCCAAAAAAGTCATTGAAAAACTTTGCAGTGAAGATTTTGCCGGCAGAGGCTATGTAAACGATGGCGATAAAAAAGCAGCTAACTTTATCAAAGAAGAATTTACCCAACTGAAACTCGCGCCTCTCGGAGAAAAATATTTTCAGTTTTTTGGCTTCCCTGTAGTTCGCTATCCAGATAGGGTTAGATTTAATGCAGATGGGATAGATTTAATTCCAGGAGAACACTTCATCATTCAGCCAGGATGCCCAAGCGTATCTGGTTCATTTAAGGTGATTCGTCTAGATTCTGCCATGGTAGACAATCCCAATGAGTACAAAAAATGGTTTAAGAAAAACCTAAAAAGTTACTTTCTTATTGTAGATAATCTAAAGGGAAAAAAATTTGTACAACAAGAACGCGCAGATGCCATCCTTAAAAATGAGGTAAATGCCAAAGGCCTTATTTTTGATAATCAAGAAAATCTAGTATGGGGCGTTTCAATGGGCTTTGAGACATATCCCATTTTATATGTCAAAAAAGGTTATTTAAACAGGTTCATTCTAAAAATAACTTTACAAGTAGATGGTATCCGATCGATTCATGGCACTCAAAATGTATTAGGGTATATTAAAGGCAAGGTTCAACCCGATTCCTTTATGGTGGTATCCGCTCATTACGACCACTTGGGCATGATGGGAAAAGATGCCATATTCCCAGGTGCAAACGATAACGCCAGCGGTATTGCCATGATGCTGGATTTAGCCAAACATTACAAAGAAAATCCACCAGATATGTCGGTGGTATTTATTGCCTTTGCAGCCGAGGAAGCTGGACTTATAGGCTCTTTGTTTTTTACAGAAAACCCATTAATCCCGCTTAAAAAAATTAGCTTAGTAGTAAACCTAGATTTAATGGCAACTGGCGACAAGGGCCTTACTGCGGTAAACGGAACCGTTTATCCAGAGTTATTTTTTTTGCTTCAAACTTGTAACTCAAAGGGAAATTATTTACCCGAGATTGCAGCAAGAGGCAAAGCCATGAACAGCGATCATTATCATTTTTCGGAGAAAGATGTGCCTGCCTTATTCTTTTATTTAAGAGGCGAATACCACCAATACCACGACATTGGAGATACCCACAAAGCCATCACCCTAAGTAAATATTCAGAGGCTTTCGGGTTGATCCGAGATTTTATGAATGCAAGAATGCAGTTGTATAATTAAGGATTTTTTTAGATATTGGCGGGGTAATGCCCATTGTAAATTCACTTATGAGCTGGTATCTCAAACGCAGAATCCCTGCAATTGAGCAAATGCTGAACCATCCGCTGGAGGTTCAGCAAGAACAATTTTTAAAGCTCGTGCGAACGGCTCAAATTACTGAGTTTGGCAGGCAATATGATTTTAAAAGCATCTACGATACAGATACATTTAAACAACGCGTACCTGTTACCAATTACGACGAATTTAAGCCCTATATCGAACGTATGATGCGTGGCGAACAAAACATTTTATGGCCTAGCGAAGTAAATTGGTTTGCCAAATCGTCGGGTACAACCAGCGCCAAAAGTAAGTTTATACCTGTTACCTACGAAAGCCTAGAGGAATGTCACTTTCAGGGAGGAAAAGATGTAATGCTTACCTACATGTTGCAACACCCCGAAACAGATATCTTTAGCGGTAAAGGTTTGGTTATGGGTGGCAGCCATCAGGTAAACCAGAATTATAACGACAGTTTTTATGGCGATGTGAGTGCCGTAATGATGCAAAACCTGCCCTTTTGGGTTCAATATCTTAGAACCCCAGAGCTAAGTATTGCCATCATGGATAACTGGGACGAAAAAATAGAACGCATGGCCCAGGCCACTATTCAGGAAAATGTAAGCAACATTTCTGGTGTACCCACTTGGACGATTGTGCTCATAGAAAGACTCTTTGAATTGAGTGGCAAAAAAGACCTGATGGAGATTTGGCCAAACTTAGAGTTATACATTCACGGAGGTGTTAGCTTTACCCCCTACCGCGAGCGTTTTAAGCAACTTATTAAGGGTAGCAAGATTAATTACTTAGAAACGTATAATGCCAGCGAAGGCTTTCTTGGCTTTCAAGATCAAATGCATTCTGATGAATTGCTACTGATGCTAGACTATGGCATATATTATGAGTTTATGCCATTGAGTGAATATGGAAAAGACCATCCAAAAACTTTAAGCCTATCAGAGATAAACCTGCATGAAAACTATGCCTTGGTCATTAGTACCAACTCGGGGCTTTGGCGTTACATCATTGGAGATACCATTAGGTTTACTTCTAAATATCCTTTTAGGTTTAAAATTACAGGTAGAACAAAACATTTTATCAATGCCTTTGGTGAAGAGTTGATGATAGAAAATGCAGACATGGCCATCAAAGAAGCCTGCCTGCAAACCCATGCTCTAATTAGCGACTACACCGCCGCCCCTATCTATTTTACAGAAAATGCCAAGGGCGGACACGAATGGTTGATTGAGTTTGAAAAAGAACCTACCAACTTGCAACACTTTATCGAAGTATTGGATCAAACCTTAAAAAAATGCAACTCAGATTACGAAGCCAAACGCTATAAAGACATGGCCATGTTAGCGCCGCATATTAAAGTTCTAAAAAAAGGAACCTTTCATCAGTGGCTAAAATCACGCGGTAAATTAGGCGGACAGCATAAAGTGCCGCGCCTTTGTAATCATAGAGATTATGTAGAGGATATCTTACATTTGCAGTCGGCTTCACATATAAGTCTAGCCTAATCAAATGAAGAAAAATATAGCCATTTACTTTCTTGGGGTTTCTATCTTAGCCCTGGCTGCTAGCATTTTGATGAGCAGCGGTGATACTGCCCAAAGACAATCTAACGAGGCTTTTAAAGAGCATTATAAAATATTTGCCTTAAGCATGCCCAAAAGTTTAAGTTTTGCTGGGCAAAAAGTTCCACTTAACGATTACGATGTTCTAGAAAGATACGATCGAGAAATTTTAACCAATGTTTATTGGCAATCACAAACTTTACTATTATTAAAAAGAGCCAATAGGTATTTTCCTTTGATAGAACCCATCCTAAAAGCACATCAAATTCCAGACGACTTTAAATATGTTGCCTTAGCAGAAAGCGGATTACAACATGTGGTGAGTCCAGCCAATGCAGCTGGTTTTTGGCAGTTTTTAGACAAAACAGGCAAACGCTATGGCTTAGAGGTAAACGAAGAAATTGATGAGCGCTACCACATCGAAAAAGCTACCAAAGCAGCTTGCCTTTATTTTAAAGATGCCTACAATCAATTAGGCGATTGGAGCTTGGTAGCTGCCAGCTACAATATGGGCATAGAAGGGGTAAAAAGACAATTACAAAATCAAGGGATGGGTAGCTATTACGACTTATACCTAAACACCGAAACCGCACGCTACCTATTTAGAATTATGGCCATCAAAGAAATTTGCGAGAAGCCCGATAAATATGGTTTTTACTTATTAGAACAAGATAAATACACCCCAATAGCCACCGTAAAAGTAAAAGTAGATTTGAGCATTAACAACCTTGCCATGTGGAGCAAAAGCAATTATATCAATTACAAAATGTTGAAGTTGCTTAACCCGTGGCTGCGCAAACCTACCTTAAATGTAGCACCAGGAAAGGTGTATTACATAGACTTACCAAAAGATAAAATAATGTCGAGCCCCTTGGCAAAGCAAATTGTAAACGATACCTTGCTTTTGGATCAAACCAACTTACCCGAAAAGTTAGACCCCAAGCCAGTAAACGAAATAGAATAAGGGATTTTAAAAAGTGCTTACAAAGTTTACCTTCGTAGCATGGCATTGATTACTCCACATAAGTTTAGGTTTTTACCCAATGAGTTTAAATCGCAAAAATTTAGTTTGTTAGATGTAGGTGCTGGCAGCCACAGTGCCACCAAAACCAAATCTATCTATCCGCAGTGCGAGTACCATGGGATAGACATTTCTAAGAATTATGAAAATGATGAGGCAGATTTTAAGGCCATGAGTGGCTTTTATGAAATGGACCTCACCGCCTTAGATTTTAGCAGCATTCCAGACCAATACTTCGATGTCATTATCATGAGCCATATTATTGAGCATTTGCATAATGGGGATAAGGTGATTGAAGGACTTCTAAAAAAGCTTAAAGTGGGCGGATACATTTATATAGAATATCCTGCCGAAAGAAGCACACGTTTGCCCAGCATGAAGCGCACCTTAAATTTTTATGACGACCCAACCCATGTGCGCATCTATTCGGTGCCAGAAGTCAAAGGGATTCTCGAGAAACATGCTTGCAAAGTACTCAAAGGCCAAACACGCCGTTATTGGCCCTACATTGCCTTATTACCTTTAACCTTGGTAAGCGAAACCATCAAATATGGCTTTGTACCTGGGGGTGTATTTTGGGATATTGCCGGATTTGCAGAATACCTGTTTGCTGTAAAGGAAAAGTAACTTATTTGGCAATATGGTTGTATAACCCTATTTTTGCCCGGCAAATAACATAAAGTATTTGCCATGTTTAATGACAATCAAAAATTCTTTGGAGAAGGCCTCACTTACGATGATGTTCTTTTACTGCCAGCATACTCCGAAGTACTTCCACGCGAAGTAATTACCGCCACCCAACTTTCTAGAAATATCAGAATTAATATTCCTATGCTTTCGGCCGCCATGGATACGGTTACCGAATACAAGTTGGCCATTGCTTTGGCACAACAAGGGGGTGTAGGTATTTTGCATAAAAACATGAGCATTGAGCGCCAAGCCGACGAAGTGCGAAAGGTTAAAAGAAGCGAGAGCGGAATGATTATCGACCCGCTTACTTTGCCAGATACTGCCAGCCTAAAAGATGCTCATAAAATGATGAGCGAAAACAAAATTGGTGGTATTCCAATTATCAATGGCAATGGCAAATTGGTGGGCATTTTAACCAACAGAGATTTAAGATTCGAGAAAGATATGGCCAAATCGGTTGGCGAGGTAATGACTAAGGAGAACTTGGTAACTGCGCCAATAGGCACCGATTTAAAACAGGCCGAAAGTATTTTACAAGAATTTAAAATAGAAAAGCTTCCTGTGATAGATAAGGATGGCATTCTGATGGGTCTCATTACTTATAAAGATATCCTAAAGGTAAAAGACCATCCTATGGCTTGTAAAGACAAACATGG
>CAYUDC010000127.1:0-7469 GCA_964443415.1 uncultured Chitinophaga sp.
ATGTCTTCAAAATCCTTTCAGTTTTCGGCATTGCTTGCTTTTTTGGCCATGTTAATTGGGCTCTATAAAATTGGTAACCTTAAATACCAAACTGTTGAGCGTGCAGCCTACCATTGGAAAACTAGATTCGAAAGAAACTCTTACAGCCACAAAGACCGTGACAGCTTTTTAGACGAACACCAAATACGAAAGCTATATGTTAAAATGCTGGATGTTGACTTTAACTTAGCCTATGGTATATTTCCTGCCAGCGAAACACAAATAGAATATTACAGAGGTGATATGCCCGATTCTATCACCTACATTCCTGTGGTATACATCACCAATGCCGTCCTCAAAAATTTGGCCGATGACCAAATTCCACACTTTGCACAATTGTTTTTGAGAAAGGCCTTGCGCCTTCAATCCTATACCCAAAAAGACATCAAGGAAATTCAAGTGGATTGCGATTGGACAGAATCTACCAGAGATACCTATTTTAAGCTGTTGTTGGCCATGAAAAAATTATTGCCACATCATGTGTTTTCGGCCACCATTCGCTTGTATCCTTACAAGTATCATGAGAAGCTTGGGGTGCCACCCGTAGATAAAGGCATGTTGATGTTATACAATATCACCAATGCTGCGCAAGCGCACTCTCAAAATGCCATTTTTGATTATAAAGAAGCCTCTAAGTATATTAGTAAATGGCACCAATATCCATTGCCTTTAGATTATGCCGTACCAGCTTTTAGCTGGACCATCCTCTACCGTTACCAACAGTTTAATAGAATCTTTACAGGAGATTTGGTTCGAACCGAACTATTGGGTTCAAACAAATTACATGCCTTGGATAATCACACCTATAAGGTAAAGGAATCCTTTGATAGTTATTTTAACCATCAGTCTTTTTACTTTAGGGCTGGCGATATACTCAAAGTTGAAACAGCGGGTGCGCTAGAAATGCAGCAGGCCGTAAGTTTGGCCAAACGTGCTGGCATGAATGAGCAAAGCACCTTGGCCATTTTTGATTTAGACATGAATGAACTCAGTAAAATTTCAAGCCATGACATCGAGAAAATATTTGTTCTTACTCCTTAGTGTATTGGTTTTTTGGCCACCCCAACAAACCAATAGCTGTGGCTTCTTTATCTCTGATGAAGAATATCGCTTTTGGATGTTTAACCCAAACTTAAGTCAATTGCCAGGGTCTTTTCCGTTTTTTTACACCTCTGAATTGTATTACGAAGGATTGGATAAATATACCCGAACCCAAGAGCCCAATCCCGATGTGCAATCGCATGAACAGATGTATGCACAAAACATTCAAGATTGGGTGAGCTATACCCATGGCAAGGTGGCCAAAGAAGAAATTAATAACTTTTTATACAACTTAGATCCTGCTACTTATTTCGAATCAGAAGCGGTATGGCTACATAATAATAAGTTCTTACGCTATGCCACCAACCATCATGAGTTGTTAACTTATTTAGTATATGCCAAATTATCCGAAGCAAATATCAACCCTAAACCTACTTGGGATGATTGCCCCGATTGTCCCAATATTGTCAATGGAAAAGTAGTTCCGCTTCAAAGGGTTCCCTATTATTGGGAAAGCTACCAAGATAAATTTCCTATCGCCAATCCTCAAATAATCGCACAAGGAGTTAAGCTTTATGATCAATGTGTAGACCCTTTTCTTAAGCGTAGGTATGCCTATCAATTGGTGCGCTTGGCCTATTATGCGCAAGATTCAATGACCCTATCTAATATGTTTAATACGGCCTTTGCCAGCGATACCAAAGATTGGATGTATTACGATGCGTTGATGTATGAAGCCATGAGTTATAAGGGTGCCGAGAAAAATTTTAAGTTGGCTCAAGTATTTAAACATGCTCCCTCTAAACGTTATCGTTGTGTGCAGTTGTATGTGCCAAAACAACATTACCAAGAAGCCATTTCTTATGCGGTAAACAATCAAGAGCAAGCCATGGTAGAGGTAATGGAAGCCATTCATAATCCAGCTCCTTGTCTCGAGTATTTAAGGCATTTACAAATCATGGATCCTGCCAATGAGTTCTTGCCCTTTTTGTGGATTAGAGAAATTAATAAACTAGAAGATTGGATGCTAGGCCCCAAATACTCGCAGTTTGGCAGCACCAAAGACTATGAGGTATCTTACGAAGAATTGCAAAAAGAAGATTATATCACCCAACAATTTTTAAAAGACAAGGTATATGCTAAAGCTTGCCTAGCCATCTTAGAAAAGCAATTGGCCGTAAGTAAAAACAATGCTTCCTTCTATCATTTGTGTTTGGCCTACCTTAACTTTATGTTGTTAGACCTCGATGCCACTTCCTTGCATCTGCGTTTGGTTCAACCCGAAACCTTAAGTGCCGAAGCTAAAATACAATACGATTTAACTACCTTTATGCTAGCCTTAAGTAGCACCAACACGGTGAACGAAACCGTTAAAAATAGCTTTTTAAATTTGGTTCAAACCTTAGAAAAGGCAGAGAAAAGTAACTATGAGTTAAAAGCCATCAAAGAACAATTGATTTCTTTTACCGCACAAGAATTCTTAAAAAGAGATGCAGTGGCCGAAGGCTTAATGCTCTTTGGAAAAACTGCTAAAGGTTATGCCTATCATGCTTATGTAGGTAAGGGAAATGTTTATACTCAACTATTCGAAAAAGGCAATCCTCAAGCGCTATGGAAGGTATTAGACATATTAGAGAAAAAACAAAAAACTGCTTTTGAGAGCTATGTTTGTGATGCCCCAATTTATTGTTATTATATGGAGGATGGTGTGGCCAGTGATGGTTTTGAGGGTTATTGCCATTGGAACATCAACCGTGTGAGAGATATCCTTAGTATGAAATTGGTGCAACAACATCAAATTAAAGAGGCCATAAAAGTGTTATCTCGGGTTGATCCAAACTATTGGCGCAGCGAAACTTACCAGATGTTTGAACAGGATGATCCATTTGTGGTAAGTCCATGGAACGGCCATGCTGCCTTAAACAACGCGGGCATTAAATATACCAAGCTGAGTTTTTTAAAACAGTTGCATCAACTGCAACTGCAATTGCCTAAGCTAAAAGGAGAGGAGAAGGCCAAAGTATTATACCTTATTGGCAATGCATTTTTTAGCATGTCTTACGATGGCAAATATTGGATAGCACAAAGCAATTATTGGTCTTGCGAATACGAGGATGCCCTAAAGCAGCCTTATTTTGGTGCAGATTATTTTACCCCTTATAAAGCCATGTATTATTATAAAGAGGCTTTAAACCATACCCGCGACCCCAAATTGTCGGCCATGATAGGCTATGCCCTGCAAGGCGTTAACATGACCCAAAAATCACTTTTTACCCAAAAAGAGGTACGCCAAATGTTACAGTCGCGTAAAATTAATACAGATACTTATGAACAACTTAACGGAAACTGCGATTTGTTCTATGATTTTCTTAAAACATATTCTTATTTCGCTCCACAACGAAACGCCCATGGCGTATTAAAATAACCAAGATATGATTACCATTGTTAAAAGAAGATTCTTACCCAACAAACTTAAAGTAAGTGCTTGGGAAAATATTAGCAGCTATTTCGAAGATTTAAGCAATCGAAATATTCAGAGCAAAGAAGATTTAGAAAACTGGTTAAAAGACCGCAGTGAGCTTGAAGCTTTCTTAAGCGAAGACCTTGCTTGGCGTTATGTGCGCATGACTTGCGATACCACCAACAAAGACCTAGAGCAAGCCTATCTATTTTTTGTAGAAGAGATAGAACCTAAAATTGCACCTTATACAGATGTCTTAAATAAAAAGTTATTGGCTTGTGAGTTTTTGAACCAACTGGATGCACAAAAGTATTTTATCTACTTGCGTGGCATTAAAAAAGAAATAGAAATTTATAGGGAAGAAAACGTAGCGCTATTTGCACAGATAGCTGCTGAATCACAAAAATATGGAGCCGTGGTGGGGAGCATGAGTGTAGAGCTGGAGGGCAAAACCTTAACCTTGCAACAAGCTGCCAATTATCTTAAAAATCCAGATAGGGCCAAACGCGAAGAAGCCTTTTTAAAGATTAACCAAAAGCGCTTAGAGCATGCAGAAGAGTTGGATGCACTGTTTGATAAGTTAATTCAATTGCGTCATCAGGTAGCCGTAAATGCGGGCTTTAGCAATTACCGCGATTATATGTTTGCCGCCATGGGCCGTTTTGATTATACGCCACAAGACTGTTTTAACTTTCATCAAGCCATCCAAGAAGAAGTGCTGCCTTTGGTAAAGGCCTTTAACCAAAAGCGTCAACAAGAGTTGGGACATGCACTTAAACCTTGGGATTTAGAGGTAGACACCCAAAATCGAGCAGCCCTAGAGCCATTTACCAGTGGAGCAGATTTGTTAGAGAAAACAGTAAAATGCTTTAGAAAAGTAGACGAATATTTTGCCTGGTGCATAGAAACCATGGACAATATGGAGCGCCTCGATTTAGAAAGCCGTATGGGAAAAGCACCTGGCGGATACAACTATCCAATGGCCGAAACAGGCGTGCCTTTTATCTTTATGAATGCTGCCAGCAGCACCCGCGATGTAGAAACCATGGTACACGAGGGTGGCCATGCAGTACACTCGTTTTTAAGCAAAGACCTCGAGTTGGCTTCCTTTAAAAGTTGCCCTAGCGAGGTAGCCGAACTAGCTTCTATGAGCATGGAGCTGATAAGCTATACCGGGCAAGATGAATTTTACCCAGACCCGCAAGATTTTAAACGAGCCAAAGAAGAGCACTTAGAAGGTATCATCAAAATTTTGCCTTGGATTGCCACCATCGATAAATTTCAACATTGGATATATACGCACCCTAACCATACCGCACAAGAGCGCAAAGACTATTGGATACAGCTTAGCAATGAGTTTGGAACCGGCATGGTAGAGTGGGATGGATACGAAATGTTTAGGGCTTATGCTTGGCAAAAACAATTGCACTTGTTTGAAGTTCCTTTCTATTATATAGAGTATGGTATGGCCCAATTAGGCGCCATTTCTGTATGGAAAAATTACCTCGAAAATCCAAGCAAAGCAGTAGAACAATATAAGGCCGCTTTGGCATTGGGTTATACCAAAACCATCGGAGAGATCTACGAAACAGCTGGTGTTAAATTTGATTTCTCTGCCAGCTACATCAAAACATTAATGCAGTTTATTAAAACCCAATTGAGCCAGTAATATGAAGATTTTTTGTATTGGTAGAAATTATAGTGAGCATGCCAAAGAGCTAGGCAATGCAGTGCCAGAAGACCCCGTGGTGTTTACCAAACCCGATACCGCCTTGCTAAAAAATGATGAGCCATTTTACTTGCCAGATTTTAGCACCGATGTGCACCATGAAGTAGAGTTGGTGATAAAAATTAGTAAGGTAGGAAAAAACATACAGGAGAAATTTGCCAGAAATTATTTTCAAGAAATAGGCTTAGGCATTGATTTTACTGCCCGCGATGTACAATCTAAATTAAAGGCAAAAGGATTGCCTTGGGATTTAGCCAAAGGCTTTGATGGAGCTGCTCCATTAGGCAAGTTTATAGATGTTGCCAACAGGGCGCAGTTAGATAATATATCATTTGGATTGCAGAAAAACGGCCAATGGGTGCAGCAAGGCAATACCAAGGATATGATATTTTCATTCGAAAAAATCATCGCATTTGTGTCGTCTTACTTTACCTTAAAAGTAGGTGATTTAATTTATACGGGTACTCCTGCAGGCGTTGGCCCAGTAGCCATTGGCGATGTGTTAGAAGGATTTTTAGAAGGTGAACCCGCCTTAAGATGTGAGGTAAAGTAATGCAGCATCGCTCAAAAAAATATGTATTTTTTGGGCTCGTTTTATGGCTCGGGTTGACCCTACACGCCCAAAAAGCGAAGGATGTAGGAAGCGATTATCCTAAGAATTATTTTAGGTATCCGCTAGATTCTGCTGTTAATTTAGTGTCGCCGTTTGGGTCATTAAGAGATAATCATTTTCATAGTGGCTCCGATTTGCGCACCAATGGACGCGAAGGATTAATTGTGTATGCTGCAGCAGACGCGTATGTAAGTAGAATTAAGATTCAACGCAATGGGTATGGCAAGGCCATTTACCTCACCCATCCAAATGGGTTTACCACGGTGTACGGGCATTTGCAAAGGTTTCATGGAAAGATAGCGGAGTATATTTTAAACTATCAATACCAACAGAAAGACTTTGAGTTTGATAAGATTTTTGAGAAGCCAGTGCTTTGGCTTAAAAAGGGAGACACCATTGGATATTCTGGCAACAGCGGCAGTAGTACCGGTCCGCATGTGCATTACGAATTTAGAGATGCCAAGACCGAGAAAATCATCAACCCAGCCTTTTTTGGGGTGCTGCCATTTGATACCTTACAACCGCAAATCAATCAAATCTTATTTTATCAGTTTGTGCCAGATGGTTTGTTGCCAGCACGTAACTTAAGCTTAAGTGCTAAAAAGTTTAAAGGAGATAGTATTTGGCAATACCTCGATACCCTAGTTTTGCCTGCATCGCAATATGGCATTGGAATAGAAGCCTTAGATTTTATTCATAATAATAAAGATGCCAAACATGTTTATGGCTATTCGCTCAGCATCAATGGGCAAGAAAAGTTTAAACATCAGCTCAGCACTTTTGCCTTCGACGAAAGCAAATACATCAATGCGCATATAGATTATGCCTATTATAAAATCTTTGATAAGCGCATTCAAAAATGCTTTGTAGACGATGGCAATTTATTTTCTACTTATACCACAGATGCCCAAAAAGGAAAGTGGATGCTGAGCGAAGGAGATACGCTTCAATGTTTGTTAAAGGTATGGGATGTAAATGCCAATGTTCGCAGCTATTTATTTACCGTCATAGGAGATAAGGCAGAGCTTACATCGAGTAATTTTATCAAGTATCAAAACAATATCAAAGGAAAGAAGCAGTTGTTTCCCCATCAAATAAATGAGCTTAGGTTGCCTGGTTTTATCGCTCGGGTTGAACCAAAGGATATTTATGATACGGTTTTTTATGAAGCCAAAACCTTAGCATCGAAACCATTTAGCTTTTCGCCCATTTATCAGTTTCATCATCCAAATACGCCTTTGCATCGGAGTATGGCTTTGCAAATAAAAGTAGATAAAGTACCAGCCTATTTGCAATCTAAATTGTTATTGGCTTATGCTGCAGAGAAGCCAGAAAATTTTAGGTCTATGGGAGGCGGATACGAAGCAGGTTGGGTTAAAGGTAAGGCAAGTAATTTTGGTTATTATACTGTGATGGCTGATACTGTGGCACCTAGTTTACAAATGGTTCAGATCAACACGACTTCGGATCAAACCGACACCCTTACTTGGAATTTTATTACCAGAGATAACTTTAGTGGAATACAATCTTATGAAGCCTTTTTAAATGGCAAGTGGATATTGTTGGATTTTGATGCGAAGAACAAC
>CAYUDC010000128.1:0-7314 GCA_964443415.1 uncultured Chitinophaga sp.
CCCTGTTGTCTTCACCTGCCTGATTAGCCGCGCCAAAGATGACATCTTCTATCTGATGAACGTCGATCTGTGGGTTTCTAGCCACTAAAGCCTTTATAACCAATGCCGCTAAATCGTCGGGTCGAACCGAACTTAAAGAACCGCCAAACTTAGCAATGGGCGTGCGAACAGCATCTACAATGTATACGGATTTCATATATAAAAATTACTGCGCAATATTAGCATTTAATCTTTTAGGTTGAACCAAAATTTTACACGCACATGATCGTAGAAATACAATTCTATAGATTGTGTAAAACCCTTGTAAAACCTAGCATTAGGCTTAAAGTCAAAATAATGTCACAAACCCAAAACATGATAAAAGTTAGGTGAAGAAACAAAATATAGGGATTTTATTTGCACCCATAATTAACAAACAAAATGAAAAAACTATTTTTACTTCTTTCATTAGCCTTCTCTACCCAATTGATATTTGCCCAGGCTATTGTGAGCGATTCTGCCACCATGGGACCTGGATATGGAAAAGATGTTTATTACAGCTTTGAAAACGGTAAAGTGGCTGAAGTTGCCAACAACAACTGGCATTTGGCTTTTCGTAGTGGTTTCATCAGCGATGGTATTTTCATTAATTCTACCAATTTTACTAGGGGCTTTTTAACTAACCAAGACACCTCTGCTTGGCAAACCTTAGACAGCACCCATGCCACCACAGAAGTATTTAATACAGATACCAGCTGGGATGTAGGCGCCTTTAACAGAACTTTTGATAGCCCTTTTTGCAGTTGGGGAATCTACAATACCATTACGCATAAAGTAACTGGCGACTCTCTTTTCTTAATTAAATTCCAAGGAGGCACTTGGATTAAATTATGGGTGATTGAAAAAGATTATGGCAACTGGAAAATAAGAATAGGCACACCAGGAAGAGATACCACCTTAAACATATTACATAGCAATATCCGTTCTAATATTTTTGGATACGTAAACCTATTAACCGGTACCGTAGAATACAGAGAACCTGCAGACTCTACTTGGGATGTGGTTTTTACCCGCTACAATTCACTACAACCTTCACAACAAGTTTATTACCCATCTACAGGGGTGTTAAACAACCGTGGTGTAGTTGCTAGCAAAGTAAGTGGTATTGATAAAACTACTTTCATGGATTATAATGCCAACCCTTTCTCTCGCAGCATTTCTGCCATTGGTGCCGATTGGAAATCTTTTGACAACAATACCTTTCAATGGAAAATTGCCGACTCTACCGTTTATTTCGTGAAAGCAAAAGATGGCGACATCTGGAAACTTTGGTTTACTGGTTTCGGTGGATCTGCAAGTGGTAAGTCATTCTTTAACAAACAAAAATTATTTACTGTAGGCTTGTTGGATCAAAACAAACAAACCATGGCTAAATTGGCTGTATATCCTAACCCTGCTTCTGAGAACATTACCTTGGTATTGGATAACGAAAATTTAGTGCAAGCATTAATTACAGTAAGCGACCTCAATGGCAGAACTGTGGCAGAGCAAATGTATGAGGTAAATAAAGGCATGCAAACCTTACAATTACCTGTATCGATGCTAAATGAAGGTATCTACCTAGTTAGCTTAGAAAGCGCTGGATACAAAGCTGTATCAAAAATTGTAATTGCTCGTTAAACTACATTTGGTGTTGAGAAAATATTCCTTCATATACTTTTTAATGCTTTGTGCCTTTACGCAAGTAAGGGCACAAAGTGTCTTAACCGTTTTGCATTCTAATGGCAAACCGCTAGAAGGTGCCATGGTTTACATTAAATGTATCGAAGGCCCATGCAAAAACAGAACAGAAATTCTTTACACCAACTCACTTGGTATTGCCAACATTCCTAATGGTGGAACCTACGAAGCCACCGTTAAGAAAATTGGTTTTGAACTAAAAAAAATCAACTTAGTACCCCTTTCTACCAACAGCATCAGTTTGGCCGAAATTCCAAACGACCTCGAAGTATTTGTGGTAACTGGCGAATACGAAAAAACCAGCACCCATCAATCCTTGCAAAAAGTGAGGGTGATAGATCAAAAAAGAATTCAGGCTCAAGGTGCTGTTAACCTAAGAGATTTACTTGCCAACGAATTAAATGTAAGAATCTCACAAGATAATATCCTTGGCTCTGGCCTTTCGTTGCAAGGCATTTCGGGTCAAAACATTAAAATTTTAATTGATGGTGTGCCAGTAGTTGGTAGAGTTAATGGCAACATCGATTTAAGTCAGCTAAACCTTAATAATATCGAACGAGTAGAGATTATTGAAGGTCCAATGAGTGTAGTATATGGAACCGATGCACTTGGTGGTGTGATTAACCTCATCAGCAAAAAACAAGGAAAAGCTAATTTTACAGGCAGCCTCCAAGGCTATACAGAAAGTGTTGGGCAATATAATCTAAATGCCAATGTGGGCGTAAGACATCAGTCGCACGCCTTAAAGCTTGGCGCTGGAAGAAATTTTTTTGATGGCTTTACGAGCAATCAATATTACCAAGAAAATATTGTGCCTGCCATGGGCAACCAACAATCCTACCAAAATGTATTTGAACGCAAACAACAGTGGCTCCCTAAAAAACAATATTTTGCTGATGCCAACTATACCTATACTTTTAAAAACGGAGACATCAGCTACCAAGCTTCTTATTTTGATGAAAAGGTGAGCAACAAAGGCCTGCCCACTATTACAAGTTATGATGCCTATGCCTTTGATGATTATTATTTAACCAAAAGACTTAACAATTTTATTTTCATTAATTATAAGTTTAAGAGCAAGGCCAACCTGAATTTAATTAATGCCTACTCCTTTTTTGATAGAACAAAATCACTGTTTAGAAAAGACTTGGTAAGTTTAAAGGAGAACTTAATTCCCGTAGAAGATGATCAAAGCAAAATTAAGTTTAGCAACTTTAACTTTAGAGGCACCTACAGTACCAAACAACATCAAAAGATTAACTATCAATTAGGATACGATATTGTGTATGAAGTTGGCACAGGTGATAGAATGTCTGGTGATCCGTCTGTATTAGATGCGGCAACCTTTTTAAGTATGGAATACAAACCTATTGCCCGTTTAAAAATAATGCCAGCAGCTAGATTAGCCTATAATAGCAGGTTTAGAGCCCCATTGGTTCCTTCCTTAAATATCAAATACGACATCTCCCCTATCTGGACGGTACGTGCTTCTTATGGCAATGGATTTAGAGCCCCCTCTCTCAAAGAACTCAACTTATTCTTCTTTGATTTTAACCACAGCATACAAGGCAATCAAAACCTAAAGGCAGAGAACTCACATAACTTTAACATGGTGATAAGTGGACGAAAAGTTTTCACTAAACATATCCTAAACTTCGAATCTTCTGTTTTCTTTAATCACATCTACAACATGATTAGTTTGGCTATTGTAAATGCCAATACCACTCCACCTTTGTACACCTACATTAATTTAGATACATATAAAACATTTGGATTAAACCTGCAAGGCGAGTTTAAATACCAAAGCTTTAGTGCTACTGCTGGTTATACCTACAGCGCAAGGTATAATATTATGGCCAACACCAGAAATGATGTAGAACCCTATTCATATGCACCAGAGTTTAGATTGAACCTATCTTATCTATTACCAAAAATTAACACACAACTTAATGTATTTGGCAAACACAATGGTGCTTTGCCGGGTTATTTTTTAAACGATAATAACCAAGTGGTGCAAAGTATGATTGATGCCTATAACCTTTTAGATGCCAGTATCAGCAAATCTCTATATAAAAATAAATTAGCGTTTACTGCGGGTGCCAAAAATATTTTTAATGTAACTAATCTTAACAATGCCATGGGCAGCGGTGCAGTGCATGGTGGAGGCAGTATGATGCCAGTAAGTTGGGGACGTAGTTATTTTGTTCAAATGACCATTAATTTGTAAAACCTTGAAAAATAAATCACCCTATATCGTCTTATTTTCTTTGCTATTTGCATTCACGCAAATAGCTTGTGAGAAGCCAGAGGAAGCCATAGTTTTACCTAAAACAAATAGCGCCGTTAAAACTTACACGGTAAATCTTGGTAGAGACTACACCACCCAATTGTTTTTTAACCTCAGTAATGGCGAAATCAAGGCCAACGACTTTATGGCTTGGGACCTTGGCTTTGATTGCAATCCAAACGGATTTATTGTGAAAATAAATGGTGGTAAAGAAGTGCAAATTTCTAATACAGGAAATAAAAACTTTGAAGATGTTCCCTCCTTACAAGAAGTAGAATGGGAATATGACAACCCCGCTGGAGAGTGGAAAGGAACAGCCTTTGGCGATTGGTACGATACCATTAACAGAAAAAGCCATGGCTATGTTTACCTTATCGATAGAGGACAAACGGCCAACCCAAGGTATAAAAAACTACAATTTACCAATGCGAATCAATCAGGCTTTACCTTTTTATTTGCCAATTTAGATGGGAGTGGTATGCACGAATATTTTGTGCCAAAATTACCAGGTAAAAACTATTCCTATATTAATTTCAACAACCCCAATGAAGTGGTAGATATAGAGCCCAACAGAGAAGAGTGGGATATTTTATTTACACGTTACAGGCATGTTTATTACAACATGACCCCTGTTACGCCCTACAGCGTTACTGGCGTTATCCTAAACCCATATAAAGTGGTATGTGCCAAAGATAGCACCACTGGATTTGACAATATTACTGCTGCTACCGTTAAAAACTTTGAGTTTACCAATAGGAAAGATGTCATTGGTTTTGATTGGAAAACCTATGATTTTGATTTGAACCGATATGATGTAGTAAGAAAATATACTTACATTATCAAAGACACCAAAGGATTTTATTATAAATTGCGCTTTATTGACTTTTACGATGAACAAGGCGTGAAAGGCGCGCCAAAATTTGAGTTACAAAGATTATAACAGATATGAAGAAGATTAACCTATTAGCTGCTATCCTATTATTATGTGTTGGGTTGACCCAAGCCCAAAATGAAGAAAAGCATTTAACCAACATTCAACAAATTACCTTTGGCGGCGATAATGCTGAAGCCTATTTTAGTCCGAGAGGCGATAAAATTAGTTTCCAAAGTAACAATAAACGCTGGGGAGTAAAATGTGACCAGATATTTATGATGGACTTATCTGACCCCATTGCAGATACCATTCGTGTGGCCAACAAAGTTTCTACAGGCAAAGGAAGAACTACTTGCAGCTATTATATGCCTAACAACAATGATATTATTTATGCCTCTACCCATTTAAAACATCAAACCTGCCCGCCAGACCCACAAAGTACAGGAAGATATCTATGGGCCATCTACCCAGAATTTGATATTTTTATTGCAGATGAAAAAGGAAATATCAAAAAACAACTGACCAATACTCCTGGTTACGATGCAGAGGCAACAGTAAGCCCCGATGGCAAGATGATTGTTTTTACCAGCACCCGTAATGGCGATTTAGATTTATACATCTCTGATATCGAAGGCAACAATGTAAAGCAAATAACCTTTGGTTTAGGATATGACGGAGGAGCTTTCTTCTCGCCAGATAGCAAGCGTTTGGTGTTTAGAGCAAGTCGTCCAAAAACAGAAGAAGAAATTAAGGATTACAAAGAATTATTAAAACAAGGTTTAGTAGCGCCAACCAATATGGAGTTATACACTTGTAATATTGATGGCAGCGAACTAAAGCAAATTACCAACTTAGGTAAAGCCAATTGGGCACCTTTCTTTCATCCTTCTGGTAAGAAGATTATCTTTAGCAGCAACCACCATAGCCCAAAAGGATACGATTTTCAATTGTATATGATTAACGATGACGGAACCGGCTTAGAGCGCATTACAAACAATAGTTTATTCAACGCCTTTCCTATGTTTTCGCCTGATGGCACCAAGCTCATCTTTAGCAGCAATAGAAACAATGGTGGCACACGCGACACCAATTTGTTTATATGCGATTGGGTAGAATAATAACGCATGATTTCTAAGCTATTGGTTTGGCAGCAAGCCAAATTGTTTCAAGAAGCCAAAATTGCCGAGATAAAAGCCACCATCAAAAAGGTGCAAGAGAGTGGCAACAACGAGCAAAAAAGCAGCATGGGCGACAAATACGAAACGGGTCGTGCCATGAGTCAAAATGAAATTTATATGCTTTCTCAACAGCTGGAGGTTTTACAACACGAATACCAAAGGCTGTTGAGAATTCAAGCTGATAAACCTTCCGTAATAGGAGAATTAGGCGCTTTGGTTCAAACCGAAACCAGCACCTGTTTTATTGCCGCAGCCATGGGTATTCTTACCATAGAAAACCAAAAGATTGCCATCATTTCTGAACAATCGCCCTTGGCCAAGGCCCTATTAAAGAAGAAAGCTGGCGAAAGCATTGAACTCGCCGGCAAATCCAACAAAATTCTGACTATTCTTTAATTCTCTTGCTGCGTATCGCTCAATACCCGCAGTCTTATCACACCAATCTTAGCTTGATTCATAGATTCGATGCTTATCTCAAATTGGTCTATTAACAACTTATCTCCAACCGTTGGAATGCTCTCGTGAGAAGAAATAATGTAGCCCCCCAAAGTATGATACTCCCCTTCTGGAATTCCCAATTCATACTCATTATTTAGATAATCTATTTCTTGACGAGCCGAAAATCTAAATTCCTTTTCGTCTATTTTTTGTTCGATTAACTCTTCTACATCATGCTCGTCTTCAATTTCTCCAAACACCTCTTCCATGATGTCTTCGATGGTAATGATACCTGCCGTGCCTCCCAATTCGTCTACCACCAAAGCAATACTTTTACGCGTGCGGGTAAACCTATTTAACAAATCCATGATAGACATGGTTTCGGTGGCAATCTCGATGGGAATTAAAATACTTCTGATATTGGCAGGCTTTCTAAACATTTCTTTTTGGTGCACATAACCAATTACCTGATCTGGATTGTCTTTGTAAATTAAAATTTTAGACAAACCTGTTTCAACAAAAAGATGATGCAATTGAGCAATGCCCGCATCGATGTTCATACTTACCAATTCGGTGCGAGGTGTTAAACATTCGCGCACTTTGATATTGCCAAAATCCAAAGCATTTTTAAATATCTCGGTATCAACTTCTATATCTTCTGGCAAATCTTGCTCATTAATTTGGTCGATGTATTGGTCTAAATCAACGCGACTAAAAGCAGGGGAATTTTCTGTGAACTCACCACCACCCATTTTAGACAAGATAAATTTGCTTAACCAAGTGATAAAATGAACCACTGGCCAAAACAAATAATAAAA
>CAYUDC010000129.1:0-7242 GCA_964443415.1 uncultured Chitinophaga sp.
TCTTTTTGGATAAGTCGAGCCAACAAATCATCATCCTTACTGGCCCTAACATGAGCGGTAAATCGGCCATACTTAGGCAAACGGCACTTTGCGTGCTGATGGCTCAAATGGGATGTTTTGTGCCAGCCACCACGGCCCAAATTGGTTTGGTAGATAAAATATTTACAAGGGTAGGGGCCAGTGATAATTTATCCTCTGGCGAGAGTACTTTTATGGTAGAGATGACAGAAACAGCTAGTATCCTTAATAATCTTTCGTCTAAGAGTTTAATCTTGTTAGACGAAATTGGGAGAGGAACCAGCACGTATGATGGCATCTCGTTGGCCTGGTCTATTACAGAGTATCTTAACCAACATCCCTATCGTCCAAGAACCTTGTTTGCTACGCATTACCACGAATTAAATGAGTTGTCTCAACCAGGCAATGGCATTAAGAATTTTCATGTGAATGTAAAGGAGCAAAACAACAAAGTGTTGTTCTTAAGAAAATTGGTGGAAGGTGGCAGCGAACACAGTTTTGGTATTCATGTGGCGCAAATGGCAGGCATCCCCAAAACGGTGCTGGGTAGGGCTGATGTATTGCTAAAAGAGCTCGAAAAAGGCCGCCAGAACATGACGGTAAAAGATGCTAAAATAAAGGTAAATCCTATTCAACTGAGCATGTTTCAGGTAGATGATCCGCAGATGCAAGAAATAAGGCAAATGCTGCAGGCCATGGATTTAAATACGCTTTCGCCGATAGAGGCTTTGCTTAAACTCAACGAAATTAAGAAGCTTATCAACGAGGCATAAAAAAAGAGGCTGCCTTTTTAAAGCAGCCTCTATTAATTTAGTAATCAATTTTCTTATTGAACCAAGATTCGGATGGTATCGAAGTTTTCGCCCACTTTAACCAAGGCGGTATAAACGCCCGAGGCTATATTGGCTTCGATGGTCATAGCTTGGTGATGGATATTTTGTTCAGTGTGATAAACTACATTTCCATACATGTCAATTAACTGCACACTCACTAACTCCGTTTCGTTCACACCTTCGAGGTGTAAAGTAAATACACCTTTGTTAGGGTTGGGTTGAACCAACAGTTTAATATTGTTGAAAGCATTGAAGTATACCACTCTCATTGGGCTGTATTCGAAGCTGCCATCAAAGTCGACTTGCTTTAAGCGATAATAGGCAGATGAATATGCTTCTAAATCTGCTACTGCATTTACATCTGTAAATTGGTAGCGATTGAGTTTACTGCTATTGCCATGACCTTTTACTTTTCCGATGCTAGTAAAGTTTACATTGTCTACAGAGCGTTCAACATCAAAATAACTATTGTTAATTTCGAGAGAAGTCTCCCAATCTAACAGGATATCGTTGGAAACCTTGTTGGCGGTAAACTTACTTAATAATACAGGTACATTAGCTGTAGCAGTAATTTTAACAGTATCGGTAAAAATACCACATACGGTGCTATACAAGGCAACATAATGATAAACGCCGGCGGTGGTAAATGGCCCAACTTTGATGCTTGCATTTGTATCGATAGGCAAACCAGCAAAGTACCAGCTAAAGCCTGTCATATTGCCTGGCACCGGTGCTGGTACACCAGGGTTTTGTGCATTTGGATTTTGAAGGAAGGTTCCAGCAGCAGTTACCCAGTTGGTACCTGCGTTAATGTCTGGTCCGGTGAGTTTATTACCAGCGCTCGATACTGCTGGCGTGCTGCCTGTCCAATCGGCACTGGTTACACCAGAAGCTGCTGGGAAAGTGTATGCGCCATAGGTGGTAACATCTACGATTGCACCACTAGGGCTTTTTAGGACATAGCCTCTAAGATCGCCTGTAGAACTGTGGGTAACCGTATTGCCAGAGTGGTAATAGAAATTGGTTGGAGAAGGTACGCTAGATCCTAATTGGCCTGTGGCAATGATCATGGTGCCGTTTGGACTAAAAATGGTTCCTGTTGGGAAAGTCACAGAATGTTGTAAAGTAGTACCTGTCCATTCTTCCATAGTGTATCCAGCTAAACTGGCATTTGGTAAGCCTGTAATTTCTACATAATCGTCGGCTAACATATACGCAGGCCAACCACCTAATGGGGCAGCACCTGTAGCCAAGCGCCAATGGCAAACTTCTGTAAAGATAGCACCGCCGTTAGGGAAGAGGGGTGAGCTAGCTGTTATGATAAAAGAATCTGTTGGTGAATTTGCGATGCCAGTTTTTGGACTAACAGAAATAATAGGTTTCACCTCTACCAAAAACGGAGCCGGTAAGGTGTCGTTATTTAAGGCAAAATTTACTGCATTAGGCCTGATATAGGCATTTAAGGCATAGTTGCCTGGGATAGATAAATTAGCATTGGTATTGGTAATGGTTAAGCTGCTGTTAGCAGCCAAGGTTCCAGTATTTATAATTACACTATCTACTGTATTAACTGGTCCGCTTATTTGATACACAATGGTACAAGGGTTCACAGAAAAATCGATGGCCGCGCCAATTATATTTGAAATAGTCATCCTAAGGGTATCGCTGGTGCTGTAACATAGGGATGAACGAAGGATGCTAGCGCCTACCAAACCAATGTCTCCATTTAAACCAGTAAATTCTGTAGCACCTACATCTGGCGTGCTAATCGGGCGGGTATTGCCATTGATATCAGTATCTACATTTACGTAGGTTCCGATATTGTCTATATTGATAGATAAGGGAGTGAAGTTTCCGTTAGCCAAATTCGTATACACAGGGTTGCTTGAAGAAGATAAAGAGTCTCTTCCTGACGCTGTTTGCCAAGCGGCTAAAGTGGTTTGGTCTGCTGTCCAAAAGCCGATAGCATTGGTGCCAGTAGTAGAACCCATAAACAATGCATTGTTGTTGGAGCTAAAACTACCGCTTACAGTGGCAACATATATCACATGTTTAGCGCCAGTGCCATTGCCATTGATGCTGAAGATATTGTTTTTAACATCTACATTATTGGGAGCTACTGCATAGAAGGCAGCACGTTTGGCCCCTGTTCCGTTTCCATCAATTTCTACAGTGTTATGGTAGATTTTAAAGCGGTCGGTAGTGCCACTGAAATACAAACCATAAGTTAGGCCAGTAGTATTGATATTATAGATGGCATTGTTAATGATTTCTGATTCTTGACCGCTGTTATTAACAGAGGTTGAAAACCAGATAGGGTAGGCCGTGTATGAACCTACTCCCGCATCGTGAATTTTGTTTCTGGTTAACTTTACGTTTCTAGTACTCACACCATAATATCCATAAAAGGTAGTAATTGTTCCTCTTGTAGCGCGGTTAATGTCATTACTATCAATGATGATATTATCTGCTTGGCTAGCATAAATGCCATACACATAAAAGTCTCTAATTTTATTGCCTTTGATTATATGGCCAAAATTATTGGCATAGGTGGCTTCTCCGTTTAACGCAATACTGTAATAACCACCAATGATTTGATTGTTTAGAATCTTAATATTTCTAGCGTTGTTACCCGCAGTAGCGGCAGTGGTTGGTGTTCCTGAGAATACGATACCTGCATTGGTGGTTGCTGTGCTGGTGATGCCTACATTGATGGTGCTATTTTGGATGGTGATATCGTCACATTGCTGTCCTAAGCTCATACCAATGCCTACAAATCCTGCAGCTGGACTTATATTTAAGCTATCCCAAACTAGGTGTTTGACGCCGTTTAAACGAACCATTGGGGAAATGGCAGTAGAGATGGTATTGCCTTTTCCATTGATGGTGATTCTATTTATAGGGCTTGTTCCAGGGATGGGTGATATTACTAAGTTTGTATTAAATACTCCGGCAGACGGATTAATATTAATGTTTAAGGGTCCACAAACACCTCTGAAAGCCAAAGTATCAAACAAAGATTGCAAGGTTGGGTAACTGCCAGTACCAATGGTAACATTAAGGTTTCCGCTGATAGAAGGAGGGGCTAAAAACCTAACAGTATCATTTAGGGTTAGATTGTTTTCTGCGCTATATGGGAGGTATACTAGTGCTTGGTAATTGCCAGGTATGCTTCTATTGATGCTTCCTGATAGTGCAAATTCTTTTTCTTCACTAATGGCCAATGAGCCGATGTTAAGCAAGGTAGAGTCTGTTACATTAAAGGGTCCTATAATTTGATACTTTACCATGATTGGGTTGGTAGCAAGGTTTAAGTTCGACCCGATAGAATTTTTGATTCTTACTTTTAATGTGTCATTGGTTCCAGAGCAACCTGATGCATAAATCAACTGTGAAGAAACGACCTCTAAATCGCTATTTACACCTACAAACTCAAAGGCACCTGCATCTGGGAAACTGGTATTCCTAGGATTTCCATTGATGTCTGTAAGTACCCCTACATTTAATCCAAGACTATCAATTGAACCCGATAAAGGTAAGAGGTTTCCATTACTAGCGTTATAAAAAACTGGATCTAAGTTTTTTGAACCCGCATCCATAGCACTGGCGGTTGTCCATGCGGCAAGTGTAGCTCTGTTGGCCGTCCAGTAACCCATATTATTGGTACCTGCGGTGGCACCCATAAAGAAGTTATTATTGTTAGATAAAAAACTTAAACTGGTGGTGGTAATATATACGTTGAATTTAGCGCCAGAGCCAGAACCAGTCATGCTAAAAATATTGTTTCTAACACTGGTATTATTTGGCGCCACACTAATAAATAGGTTTCTTCGGGCGCCAGTTGAACCATCTGTATTATCGTGCACTGTATTGTGATGAATCTTGAAGTGCGTTACGGATCCTAATAAATAAATTCCATATAAGGTTCCGGTGGTAGATATATTATAGATAGCATTATTGATGATTTCGGTTTCAAAGTTTAAGGTATTGGCCGAGGTAGTTAAATAAATTGGATAAGCAGTATAACTATCGATGCCGGAATCATGAATTTTATTTTTTCTAATTTTAGTGTTCCTAGTGGTGGTGCCATAGATGCCATAAAAGGTGGTGAACACAGATCTATTTAAACGACTGATATCATTGCCTTCGATGATGGTAGTATCTGTATTGGCTAAATAGATACCATACAAATAAAAATCTTTGATTTCGTTATGGAGTATTTTATGACCAGAGTTATTTAAATAACTGGCTGTACCCATCAATGTAATGCTATAGTAACCACCTATAATTCGGTTATTTTCGATGGTAATATTTTTAGCATTATTGCCTGCTGTAGTGGCTGTGGTGGTGCTTCCCGAAACAACGATACCGGCATTGGCAGTTCCAGTTGAAACGGTACCAACGTTAATAGTGCTATTTCTAATGGTAATGTTTTCGCTGATGTTACCCAAGTAAACACCAAACCCGCCAAATGTACTTGAGCCAATAATATTTAAACTATCCCAGATAACGAATTTGGTTCCAGAAAAAGAAACTAGAGGAGAACCCGTACCTACAATGCTATTACCATGTCCGTTGATGGTAATGGTATTGGTAGCACTAGTTCCAGAAATATTTCCAAAGCTAATTTGTTCATTAAGAATGCCCACACCACTAGGTATATCGATGGTTACGGGGCCTGTGATACCATTACAGTTCATGGCAGTAATGATATGTTGCAAGGCATGGTAATTGGTACTGCTTACTGGTAGTGAGGGGTTCACGGTATAAGCACCATTCATTGAGCCAATTGGTGTATTTACTAATACAGCTGTGGAGGTGTCCGAACTGGTACCGCATGTTACCATGCAACGGTACCAAGTGGTGGCAGCCTGAGATTTAACAATGTTTCTTAGGGTGTCGTTGGTCATTGGGCTATAAGTGCCAGGTAATCCGCTGCTCGAAGAAAGCCATTGGTATCTTAGGTTTTGCCTGATAGAATCGTTGGCTAAAGAAAGGGTGAAGTTTTGGCTAGCACAAACAACTGCACTAGAAGTGGTGGCATTGCCTGGGAAAGGTGTTCCACTGCAAGGGATGGCTGGAATAAACCTAATGGTTCCAATCCATCCTCTAGAATTAATGGTAGGGGCTGTTGGAGGAGTGTTACCACCATAGCCAATATTGGTTCCTGTTATTATTCTTACACCACCTGCAGAGTCGATGGTAGTAGGGCCAGGGTGAGTAAAATACCTTTGTGAGGTGGCAAACACTGCTACACCAATGGTGGTATTGGCAGGAACTATTAAACTTAAGCCTGTGAAAAAAGGTTGTGTAACTGTGGTGGTGGTATTGGCTGTGGCAGAAACAGTTCCACTGGCCATTAGGTTCCAACCATTAGCGGCTGTAAAGGCAGAAGGCGGACCAGACAACGGGGTGTTGTTAAAATATACTTCTGCATTGGCTGTTGTTGTAGCGCCAATTACGCCGTGAATTTCTTGAATAATGATAGGGAAATTGTTGGTATTTTGAAGGTTAAAAGTAACCGTTCCCGATCCATTATTGTTTAAAAAGGTGTTGGTAGTGGTAACCGAGATCTGTCCGATGATTATCTCCCCAAATAACAAGGGTAAGACTACTAACAGGAGCATCTTGACTCTCATTTGGTATAAAAACTTTTTCATATAGTGGATTAAATTAAAATAGTATTAAAGCGCAAGTAATTATATTTTCTTCTAAATACGTGAAATAATTTAGATAAATATTAAAAGCAGACTAAAAATTGACATTAAAAACAAGAAACCTTTTTTGTTTTTTGCTGTAGAATATTATCGCTTATGAAAAATCAAGGTAATTGAATAAATTTTCTTTTGTAAATCAGCGTGTAAGTAAAGAAGCGTAAATTTTTTTAGGGGATTATTTGCATAGAACGAAAGCTGTTCTATATTTGCACTCCCGTAAAGGCAATGCGAGAGTAGCTCAGTTGGTAGAGCGCAACCTTGCCAAGGTTGAGGTCGCGGGTTCGAGCCTCGTCTCTCGCTCCAAAAAAGTTACAGTGAATGCTGTAACTTTTTATTTTGAAGTCATGCGCCCGGGTGGTGGAATTGGTAGACACGCAGGACTTAAAATCCTGTGTCCTTTAAAGACGTGCGGGTTCAAGTCCCGCCCCGGGTACAAAAGCCTCTGAGTAATCAGGGGCTTTTTTATTTCGGCTTTGCTCAATAACCGTATTTCGGCTTCGCTCAATAACCGTATTTCGAGGACCAAGCACAAAATCGGAAATCTCCCGACCCCATCGGGGTCGAACATTTATAGTTAATAAAATTTTATGTTTTTTTATGTTGCAAACCAATTTGAGTTATATATTTTTGCATCACAATTAAGTTCAACCCAGTTAAAAATTAAAGATATGTTA
>CAYUDC010000130.1:0-7186 GCA_964443415.1 uncultured Chitinophaga sp.
CTGCCGCATAAGAATTGGTTTGAACCGATGAGGTTGTTTTTGATGCTAGAATCGGTTGGAACTAAGATTCCTGTAGAAAAATTAATGAAGAAAGCATCACTTGAGCCTCCAATGGTGGTTTGATGAGCAGCTGAGGAGGCTATTCCTGAAGAAGAAGTTGTATAACCACCAGCGACTACCTGATTATTTATATTAAAAGAAATATCAAACAATTGTTCAAGTAGGGTACCACCATAATAAGACAACCAAAGTTTAATTCCCGTGGAAGAAAATGCCCCTATTATTCCATCATTTCCCCCGCCATAAGTTTGCTGAAAGGCATCTGTGGATACTGGCAAGGCTGTGCTAGTGGTATAACCTGCCACATATATTTTTCCATCAGGGCCGGTTGTAACTCCATATAAGTAATCATTTTGTGCCGCCCCAACATAAGTTCCCCAGATTCGATTTCCAGCAGTATCAAATTTTATGAGGTAAGCATCTGAGCTACCACCACCAAAAGTGCTTTGTTGGGCCAATGGCGTTGAAATAGAATCGGCAGAATTGCCATAACCCACTAAATAAACACTCCCTGCATTATCTGTTGCTATTGCATTAAAAAAATCTGTTGCAATCTCTGCGCCATAGTAGGTGCCATATTTAAGTTGTCCATCGCCCGAAAATATGGTAAAAATAGCATCCGAAAGTGTAGAACTATGTGTAGGCTTAAATGCCTTTGAAGTAGCAATTCCTGAATAAGAAAAACTATTTCCGCTGATATAAAGATTTCCTGAGTTATCTGTACAAATTCTAGTGGCATAATCATTTAAAGGGCCACCATAGTAAGTCAGCCATTTGATGGCACCATTGCTCGTGAATTTTGAAATAAAAATATCTGAGAAACCAGAAAGTGAATTTCTATGCACATTTGTAAACTTGCTTCCAATAGAATCGCTAGTAGTTGTGCCCACCACAATAATATCATCAGTTAAGGGATCAATAGTGATACCAGAAACTTCTTCACCGTCTGCCCCCCCAATATAAGTGCCCCAAAGTAACGTACCATTGGCAGAAAACTTTGCTATAAAAGCATCGAATGATCCTATTAAATTTTCTTGATACGCACCTGTCGTTGCAATGTTTGACGTCGAACTAGTATAGCCTCCAATCACCACATCGCCATTTTTGAAGGTAGCCATGGCAGATACCCTATCAAGTCCTGAGCCAGCGAAATATGTTCCCCAAAGACGTGTTCCATTAGCAGAAAATTTTGCCAAGAAACCGTCTTGACCTGAACCATTCCTAGTTTCTTGGTGCGCCCCTGCTGTGGCAATATTATTGCTTGAACTTGTAAAGCCAGTGATATAAACAGCACTATCAAAGGTTGTGCTAGTGGCTACAATTTGTTCGGAGGAGGTTCCCCCATAATAAGTAGACCAATTTCTATTTTGCGCTTTCGTTAAAAAAGAAAATGCTAGCAAAAAAGAAAATATTAAGATTACCCTCATGCAAAGTAGCTGTCTAGTCATTTGGTTGATATTAATTTAAGTGACGAATTTAGGTTAGAAGATTCTAAAAAGTTTCCTAATGTTATACAGAGAGCGTGATAAGAATCAGTTGCAATAAACCCAAGCAAATCTTTACTTCGTGAGTACTTATGAGAAAATTTACTTTACTGACTGTTTTGTTTGTGCTTTCACTTTCCGTCCAATCTCAGAACAATGGAGCTAGCAACTTAGGAAAACGCGATTTATTGCGACTCAATAGCACTTATGTTGGATTAGAAATGCTAAGTAACAAGCCTGCTACCATTAACGGCTTCGACCTCACACAAAATTTATATGGACCAAGTATTGAGATTATGGGTACCATGACTTTGGGGTATTTAACAGGCATGGGCTATCATGCCGATTCTAATGCGTATTCACGCGCTAGGCTGATGTACTATGATTTTCATTATGCTTTGCCAGTTTTTAAAACAAGGGTTTTTAATATTAGGCCCGAGCTAGGTTTTAGAGTTGTAGCCAACCAATTAAATGCCTATTTTACAGACAACGAATTAGATGCCAATGGCTTAGGAGCAGGCGCATTTGCAGGCCTTTCTGTAAATGCAGGTTCGTTTATGGTGAAGTTTAAATATGGTGCAGATGCCGCCTTTAACATGGGAAACAATAGTTTTAAATCTACCGTGCACTACGGCTCCTTAACCTTAGGAGTATCGCCAATGACCTTGTTTATGAATCCTAAAAATTTCACCGCCTCTGGAATTGCGAGGACCATTACCAATTACCAAAAAACTTGGAATGGCCAAGGGGTGGAGTTTAAGAAAAACTCAGATGGTAGCACCACTAAAACTACTACCACCTATTACAAAGAATCATGGACCGAAAGTTATGGCATACAAGATTTCAGGTGCAAAGATGTGCAGCCCTATTTATGGATTGGGCCAAGAGCCATAACCAATGTAAATTACTATGCAGGTGATAACCCAATTGCGGCTTGGGGTGTAAACTTAGGTGGGCGTTATGGATCGCTTTGGGTCAATACTTTTTATGAAAAAGGCGCTATTGCCTTTAAAGAACCTTTTAAACGCGATTATGACTTTATTAATCTTAACAACAATAGACTTCAGAGGATGGACGGAGCCTTTGTTAATTCTAGTCGTTATGGTGGTCAGATTGGGTTAGAATTAGTAACCTATCTTCAAAAGAAAGACATGATTTACATGGATAGCAAAATCAAACAAGCCACTTCCAACTTTTCGCTGACTCCTTTTGCGGGTTATGTGGTAGCTAATATTGGGGATTTGCAGTTTTATGATACAAAAGGGGAAATCAATTTAACGCAATACTTAGGCAGCAATGGCTCTACCAATGACAACGATGTAAGAAAAATAGGAAATAAAGCCACTGCCTTTAATTTGGGGATTCAAATGGGCATTGGCGCTGCTGCTATTAATTTAGAGCGTAACTTTTATAAAACAGAAGATGGCATTAAAAGGCCCTTAATAGGCAAATGGCAACTAGGCTTCTCTTATAATATTCCAGTGATAAGAGTATTAAGGGCAATTAGTAGTAAGAGTAAATTTAAAGCAGCTTGGGAAGAATCAAAAAAAGTAAAAGACCCCACCAATCCATAAGAAGGAAATAAAAAATGGCTGCTGAGGTAAATTCTCAACAGCCATTTTTTTAAGGTTTGACCCAAGCTTATTTTCTTGGACAAGTATTTAAACCAAATAAGGTATAAAGCGGGCAAAAGCCGATGAGGCTAGTAGCTAGCATAATGCCGCCAAGGGCGAGCAATACATAACCTACAGTTCCTGTAACAGTTCCCGTGATAAATAAGCCAGAAAGTACAATGGCTACAATGATGCGAATAATTTTGTCTGTTGATCCAACATTTGTTTTCATAATTTGAGTGTATTAAAAGTTTGTTTAATGATAAATTTCTATACAAATGTAGACGAAGAAATTTGTTACGAACGGTGACAAATATCACCAACTACAAAATTTCTATTAATCCTGGATGCTGTAGGATTTTACCTTCTACTTCAAGCTTTTTAAGAATTCTTGTAACTACTTCGCGCGCGGTTCCAAGTTCTTGTGCCATTTGTTTGTGGCTAATTTTTATATGGTTCGACCCAAAAATACCCGCACGTTCTTTTAAGAAGGCAAGGATTCTTGTGTCTAGTTTTTCAAAAACAACTTGCTGTATGGTTTGAAGCAAGTCTGAGTATCGAAGGTAATACTGACCAAAAAACAATTTGGCAAACTCGGGGTAAACATCCACCCAATGAAGCACTTTATCAATGGGAAAAAGAAGCACTTCTGAGGCGTCTTGGGTGATGGCAAAAACCTTGCTGGGTTCATTGTTAAGGCCAGCAGCAAAAGACATGATGCAGCTTTCTTCCTTTTTGATGTAATAGAGCAATAAGTCTTTATCTTCTTTGCTTGTAAACACTTTGAGCACGCCATTTAGCACTAAAGGGATGAGCTTTATATACTGCCCTTCTTTTACCAAAGTGGTACCCGCTTCGAAATGACCAAGGGTAGCAGATTGGGCCATTTCTTGTTGAAGTGAGGGATTAAGAAAGGGAAAAGAGTGTGCGATTTTCTGAATTACTTCATCTTGGTTACCAGTCATTTTTAATTCTAAAGAACCAAAAATAAGCAGAAAAAATTAAAATTTCTTGCGATAAATAAAGTAAATCACTACTTTCGCCCTCCCTTAAACAAGGAATCGGTGCGGTAGCTCAGTCGGTAGAGCAGAAGACTGAAAATCTTCGTGTCGGGGGTTCGATTCCCTCCCACACCACAAACAAGAACCTCTTAAATGATTAAAATCAATCGTTTAAGAGGTTTTTTCTTTGATGACTTCTTTAAGCAGTTTTATAAGATATGTTACTAATTTTAACGACTTAGTAAGAAACCCATTGGTAGGGAATACTACTGCCTGCGGCTGGTTGCGACAATTAGAGGGAGATTTTGCCGAAATCATACAGAAGATTAATCCTAAAGAAAATTTGTTAGAAATTGAAGATGCGGATCTCTTGACTTTATCATTAAGTAAAAATGGAGAAATAGCTAGACAAATTTTACTAAACGATTTAAAGCTATTAAGAGAGTTTGGGGCCTTACCTACATTAAATATTATTAAACAATATGATAGAGACGAGGTGCTCCCATTTTTCCCAACTGATGTTTATTCATTTCATGTAGATGCTTCTCCCTTACCCAACGATACTTTCTTGTGCACTTATTATGGTGTATCAAGCGAAATAGTTTCCAATTTTGAGGTAAGGCAAAAAGTATTAATCCCTGAAATTAGAGCAGAACTAAAGAAACATTATCATGGCCCAGATACTGGCTTTGAAGATTATTTAAAAGAACATTTTTTTGATTTGCATTATCAAGCCAAGCCCGGGGCAGATATAATTTCCTTAGGATTAGGAAATATGTGGCGCTTGGCAGGAGATTATCCCAACAACCCTGCTTTACCTTGCATTCACAGAGCGCCTGAAGAACATGGCGAATATCGATTGATGGTGATTTGTTAGTAATTTGATCTGACTTTCTTTTTGGTGATATAAAAAAGCAATGGACATTTATCAATGACTTTTAACAGATCTTTTGCTTTGGTGCTTACTCCTTCTTCACATGCTTGTCTTGTAATCGATACCAAGGGTAGAGTACTTTTTCTTTTTTCTTAAAGACAAGCCACCGCATAGTTCTGTCTTCGTATTGTTGGCCCATGCCAAAAAACTTGCTATGCTTTAAATCGGCCAACGACATAAAAGGTGTTATCAAGGTATCTGATTTTTGGATATTATTTACCAAGAAAAAGCGCACTTGTGGGGGCTTGCTCATGCCAAGCATTTTAACTTTTAATGAATTAGATGTTATCTTCTTTTTAAACGACCAAATAAACCTTGGACAATCATTATACATCTCTACCTTCTTTAAGGTGTAGCCATTTACCTCTGAAATAATTAGAATTTCTGTAAATAATAAAGGAGCTTTTACCAGAAAATCTAAGTTTAGTTTAGCACAAGATGTGGCGATAATCTCATAATAACTTTTGCCGTTCAGGTAAACCATTCTAATCTTTACATTAGGCACTGGTGACCATACTCTCCCATTTTGGTCGTTACTAGAATTAAACAAAGACATACGCTTAGCATCCGAACAACTATCTAAAACTGGTATATACAAGGTAATTGGCTTGTTAAAATTGCAATTACCACTCTTGCTGCTAATTGTTATCATGCCACCCGAAATCAACTGGTTTTCGTTGTTGCCCATGGTTTGCAATCCTTGTTCCATCATTTCTTGAATGGTGATTGCCTCCTTGATATCCAAGTCGCTTGTGTCGTTTAAATCACAAATGCTCCCTTTTACAATGGTTCCATTCTTTAAAACTACTGTGGTGTCGCCGAGCTTACAAGTGTCTTTGGCCACCGGTAATGTCTTTGGAATAGGCTTAAATACTAACAATACTTCTACCCTACGATTACGACTTTTTAAATTCTCAGAAATTGAATCATTACCTGCCATGTTCTCGCCAAAATAACTTCGGCTAATAAGATCCTCTTTTATACCACTTTCTTCCAATAGCTCTTTAATGGTTGCCACCCTTCTGCCAGACAGTTTGATATTATACATACTATCGGCATCACTGTCTGTAAATCCTCTTAAGGTAACAGATTGAACCAAATCGGTGTTCAAAGAATCTAAAAATCCGCTGATACGGCTACTTTCCTTTTGGCTTAACTCATACTTTGCAGATTCAAAATAAACACTGAATCTAACAAATCGGTCATTAACTTTAGTTGCAGATGGCTTTAGGGTTTGAGCCATTTGAACAAAGCTAAAAAGTAGACCAGCAGTCAAAAAAAGTAATTTTTTCATGGGATTAGCATATATACTAAAACAAAAAATGCCAATGGTTTAGTATTAAAGACCATAAAAAAAGAGTCTTATGAAAATTACTCATAAAACTCTTTTTTAATCGCATTAAATCTCTAAAAACTCAACGCCCACTTATACTTTGGTGTAGCTATCACCGCTACACTTTTTTCTCCGCTGTAGATAAATGAATCTGCCTCAATGCCTTTTTCTTTAAACAAATCCATCATATATTGGAGGGTATCTACCTCTCCTATTCTATTTAGATCATCAAATAAAATCAAAAATTCATCCCCAGATTTCTTCTGTTCGGTTACTTTCACCACATCAAATCTCGAAAATCTTGGCGAACCAATTGGCCCATCAATTACATAAAAATCATAATCTTTCACCTTCGAGAAATCTGTATTATACATCTTGTTTTGATTTCCAAAAACATCTCTCTCCACTGTTTCATAAACTTGTACATTGCTGTTTGAGGAAAGCTGATGCTTTTGCTGAAAATGCACTGCAAAATCTTTATTTTGTTCAAAGATATCATGTATAGTATTGGCACATTTATCGGTTGAACCAATATATGCACTGATAAATTTAGAAGATTCTCCAAGGCCAAATTCTAAAATGCTTTTAAATTGATATTCTTGTAAGATTCTACTCAACAAATAAAAGAAGGTATAGTTACCAGCCCAATTACCTACAAAATAAGAAGTTTCGCTTACTTGTTTTAAACCCCTGATACTATCATGGAATTTTAATCCCCAAATCTGCTCTTGAACGCTTAAATAAAGCTTCTCTTGCATTTT
>CAYUDC010000131.1:0-1150 GCA_964443415.1 uncultured Chitinophaga sp.
ACATACATAACCGTTAAAATGAATCTGAATTCTGCGAGGATTACCATTAAAGGTTCCATTTTGGGTAGCACCAGCTAATACAATTTTCCTTACCCAAATATCAATATCTGAGTTATTTTGCCCTGTACCCGCATCACCCAATAATATAGTGCTAGAAAGCACTACAGTAGCAGTACCCGAGATGGAACATTGATAATTTGCCCCAGGCGATGGTGTAACTACACTCACTGCATTTACCGTAATATTGTTAATCACCAATGGATTCCCTGTAACAGTAGCCCCGTCATTTACCCCTTGCAATAAGGTGATGTTTCCGCTTAATGTTACATTGCTAGTGCCTGTTAAGGTAGAAATACCTGTTCCACTGCTAGTGAGTGAAACTCCTGAAATACCACCAGTATTGCCTACAGACAAAGTACTGCCTCCTGCTATTGTAATAGCTCCAGTTAAGGTTAAGGTATTGCTTCCACTAATGGTTGCCGTGCCCGTTCCACTAGTGGTTACGGTAGTAAAAGACCTTGCCACATCCATACTCAAGGTGCCACCATTTTGTATAATGATAGCTGTTCCTGCCGTTATATTACTTGCCAAAACAGTGTTGCCAGTAGTAATGGTAGTTTGAGCCGACAATTGAATACTCAAAAAAATAAAAAAGGCGCCTAACAGGCCTTTTAAAAGATATTTTGGTAGTAATTTTAAGTTCATAAGTACACTTGTGTTAGACAACAAAGGTCTATTACAATGCACTCATTCATAGGCTATATTGCGTATTTGTTTCATGCTATTTTGGAATAATAAAGTCCTTAATCTTGGCTATTATCAATTATGATGAATAGCAAAATAGCAGGACAAAATGCTATTTTAGCGATATGAGCCCTATATTACATCACATTAAAAAAACAAGGTTCCTATTTTTTATTAGTAAGATTATGTACTTTTATACATCTTTAGCGTAAATACAAAAAATGACACACTGTTTTTAAAAAAAATAGTTATAACAAAAATTTTCTTATGTAACCACCATGCAACGCAAACAATTTTTACAATCCTTAGCTGCTTTACCTTTTATGACGATAGATTCCCTAAACTCACTCGAAAACTTTGCCTCGCAACAAACTTCGGGTCAAACCATGCCTACCCTTTTTATTGG
>CAYUDC010000131.1:1250-3546 GCA_964443415.1 uncultured Chitinophaga sp.
AATAGAATAGGGTTTAAAGAAAATGGTGGCCCTTTTTCGTTGGTAGAATTAAAGGTCATTCAAGAAGTGATAACCTTACTCACCTTTAGCCTTTTTACTTTATATGCATTTAAAAATGAACAAATCAACTACAATCACATCATAGGTTTTGTATTTTTGATACTGGCTGTATTCTTTATTTTTAGAGGAAGGAGTTAGCAAAATGAAAGATAAAAACGTCCCACCTAAACAACCCCAACCTGTTGGGCAAATTGGCAAATTAAAGGACAATCAAATTGCCTTACAAGAAAGCATTGAGCGTTTTGAATACCTATCCAAAGCCACCAACGACGCCGTTTGGGACTGGAACATAGAAACCAACAGGGTTTATACCAATGAGGCTTTCAGCAAATTATTTGGGAAAGTTAAGGTCTCACGCGAGGCACTCATTAACTATATTTTCTCATTGGTGCACCCCGATGACTATGTAGCCAGCAGAGAATTTATCGTAAACGTGATGGCTGGCGGGAGTGAATTTTGGACCTATGAATGCCGCGTAAGAAAGCCAGATAATACCTATGCTTATATTGTAAATAAAGCCACTGTTATTAGAGATGAAAACGGAAAGGCATTGCGAATGATAGGCGCCATGCAAGACATCACAGAAAGAAAACAATATGAAGAATCTTTAGAAAAACTCAACCGCGAACTTATTGCCACCAACAATGAGCTGGAACAATTTGCTTATATAGCCTCTCACGACCTACAAGAACCCTTGCGCATGGTAAGCAGCTTTCTTGGGCTCATCGAAAAAAAATATGGCCCTGTGATTGGCGAAAAGGGAAGAGAATATATTCATTATGCCACAGATGGTGCAGCACGCATGCGAAATGTAATCTCAGACATCTTAGAATTTTCTAAAATAGGTAGGCTGGTTGAACCTAGTACGCCAATAGATTTAAACCAACTGATGTATGAAATTTGCCTGCTAAAAAAAGAAGCCATCAAGGAAAAAAAAGCAGAAATAAAATACCAAAATCTACCCACCATTCAATCTCAAAAAACACTTTTATTTCAACTTTTCTATAACCTCATTTCTAACGCTCTTAAATACCAGCAAAGTGATAAACATCCCATGATTGAAGTGTCATGTATAGATAAAGGCACCTTCTGGGAATTTGCCATCAAAGACAATGGCATTGGGATAGAGGAAGCCTATTTCTTAAAAATCTTCGAGGCCTTTCAACGCCTACACAGCAAAGACGAATACAGCGGAAGCGGCATTGGATTAGCCATTTGCAAAAAAATTGTGCAAATCCTTAAAGGAGATATTTGGGTAGAATCATGGCCAATGAAAGGCAGCATTTTTTATGTGAGTTTGCCCAAAATATAATATTTGCATCACTTAACTTATTCTGTTAGTTTTGGGGCAAAGCACCCAAAGCATGAAATACGATAAATTACCAAAAGAGTTATTTACCCATAACAGAAATAGATTTACAGCCGCCCTTAAACCAAACTCCATTGCACTGTTTCATAGCAACGAAGAACATCCATGGAATGGCGATGCCACTTACCACTTTAAACAAAACTCAGATTTATTTTGGCTAAGCGGTATAGATCAAGAAGATACTTGGTTGTTGTTATACCCAGATTGTCCTATATCTGAGATGCGCGAAGCCCTTTTTATCAAACGTACCAACGAAACCATGGTGATTTGGGATGGTCATAAACTCACCATAGAGCAAGCCCGCGAAGTAAGCGGCATTCAAAGTATTTTTTGGTATGATGAGTTTGAAACCCGCTCTCATTCGCTGATCAATTATGCCAGCAACCTTTACCTTAACCTCAACGAAAATGATCGCGCTGTCATTAAAACTCCTTACAAGGATTTAAGAATTGCACATACCATGCGCGAGCGTTATCCATTGCATGAATTTGAAAGAGCAGCTCCTATTTTGCACCGTCTAAGATCTATCAAAAGTGAGTGGGAACTTACCGTGATGAAAAAAGCCATTGACATTAGCAATAGCATGATTCATCGCCTTCTTAAATTTGTAAAACCTGGTGTGTGGGAATATGAAATTGAAGCCGAGGTAATACATGAATACATTTCTAAAAGAGCCAATGGACACTCGTTTCATCCCATTGTGGCAAGTGGCGCCAATTCTTGCATCTTGCACTATGTAGACAATAACCAACAATGCAAAGATGGCGATATCCTGTTATTAGATTCGGGTGCCGATTATGCCAATTATGCCAGTGATATGACGCGCACTATGCCCGTAAACGGTCGGTTCAACCCGAGACAAAAACA
>CAYUDC010000131.1:3646-7052 GCA_964443415.1 uncultured Chitinophaga sp.
AACGAAGTGGTAGCACATTGGTATCACTACCAGCCTTGGGATAACCCAGATTTTGAAGGCACAGAAAAAGCCATTATAGATTATATGGCAAACCTGCTTCAACAACATGCAGTGGCCCTTCCGGGAGTGATAGAAAGCCTGAGCTTTGCCAAAGAAAACAACTATAAAATTGCCTTGGCCTCTTCCTCGTCTATGCGCTTAATAGAAGTGGTTACGCAAAAATTAGGCATAAAAGAGTATTTCGACCTCTGCTTTTCGGCAGATTCTGTAGATTACGGTAAACCCCATCCTGCCATTTTTTTAGAGGCAGCCAGGATTTTAGGTGCTAACCCAAGCGAATGCTTGGTACTCGAAGACTCTATCAATGGCATGATTGCAGCCAAAGCAGCAAGAATGACCTGCGTGGTAGTTCCAGAAGAAATTAACAGAAGCAACAAAAAATACGAACTCGCTGACTATAAGTTAGAAAGTTTGTTAGAATTTCCTAATTTGCTTTTGAATTTATAAGCTTAGCCCAGCATGGATGCACCTATTGAATATTATACTCAAGCATTAACCGAAGGCTTACCCGATGGTATTTGGGCCTTTGACAAAGAATTTAAATTGGTGCTTAGCAATGCAGCTTTCCTCGATCTTCGGAGAACACTATACGGAATAGATTTAGTAACTGGAGATAGCTTCTTTAAAGGTGTTCCAGAAAATGTCATTCAAAAGTGGCTGCCTCTGTATAACGAAGTTTTTAAAGGTAAACGCATCATTTTTGATGATTCAAGGAGCGTGAAAGGGAATTTCCAGCAAGTGAGAATTAGCCTTACGCCTGTTCATAACCAACAAAACGAAATCATTGGCTGTATGGGCATTACCATTGATATCAGCCAAGAAAAAGACCTCGAACAAAACCTCAAAAAACTAAAAATCAGCATTGCAGATATTACCCAAATCTTTAACACTACTTTTAAACAAAGCACTTCTAAGTTCTTTGCCTTACAACAACAACTAAGAGAAAATTTCGACTTAGAGGATTCGGAGAAGATAGAGATCATTCGCCTGGCAACTGTTGAATTAGATTTTATAAGCAGCTACCTTCAAAAACTAAACGACTTGGAACTACTAATTAAATAATGATATTAGTCATTTAAAGTATAAAAATGTTTATTTACATTTACGTTTACAAAATGTAAGTAACATTCTTGACATGGCTAAAGTTCCTAAAAAAAATATAAATCCCCCAGATCAATCCAGCACTCAGCCCCCAAGTATACCAAAGCTTTGTATCATCGGTATTGGAGCTTCTGCGGGAGGCTTAGAAGCATTACAAGATTTTTTCTCCCACCTTCCCGCTTTAGAAAATACGAGTATAGTAGTGGCACAACACTTAAGCCCTACCCACAAAAGCATGTTGGTGCAGCTGCTCAGTAGACAAACAAAACTAGAAGTATCAGAGGCAACGCATGGCAAAAAATTAGAAGCCAATAAAATTTACATTACTCCACCCGACAAAGATATTAGCATTGTAAAAGGCCAAATTCAATTGAGCAAACCATCGGCACCATTTGGCCCCAAGCCATCGGTAGATGTTTTGTTTTCTAGCCTTGCCTTAAACCAGGAGGCAAACATCATTGGAATCATTTTATCGGGTACAGGCTCTGATGGGGCATTGGGAATAAAATCCTTAAAGGAGGCAGGGGCATTTACTTTGGTTCAAGAACCACAAACTGCTAAATATGATGGCATGCCCTCAGCGGCCATAAATACACAGGCAGTAGATGTTGTTCTACCTGCAGATAAAATGGGGTTAGAGATTGAGGGTTATCTTCAAAACCCAGAAAGCATTAATTTACTCTACCAATCACATCACATTCTACCTGGCCACCTCGATCGGATATTCCAACTATTAAGTCAAAAAACAGGTACCGATTTTTCAAATTATAAATCGGCCACCATCTACCGACGCTTAGAAAAGAGAATTGCTCAGTTAAAATTAGATAGCTTAGAATCTTATCTAAAGGTGATTGAGAAAAATCCATCCGAAGCAGATGAAATGTTTAACATGATCCTGATTGGAGTAACTACCTTCTTTAGAGACACCGAGGCTTTTGTTTCACTCGAAGGCATCTTAGCAAAATTGGTTGAAACCAAAAAAAAGGGTGATACCATTAGAATTTGGGTGCCAGGTTGCAGCACTGGGGAGGAGCCATATTCCATTGCCATTTTATTGTATAAACTATTAAAAGAAAAACTAGCGCATTATCGCATACAAATCTTTGCCACAGATATTGATGATAGAGCCGTACAATTTGCCAGAAAAGGCTTATACAAAAGCCTATCTTTAGAAGGCATGGCAGAAGATATTAGAGAAAACTATTTCACCAAAAAAGGAAATGATTTTGAGCTCATCAAAACCATCCGTTCGATGGTCTTATTCTCTAAGCACGACCTTACCAAAAACCCACCTTATCTAAAGCTAGATTTAATTTCGTGCCGCAACCTGCTCATTTATTTTAATGCAGCCTTGCAGCAACACGTTATACCGGTTTTTCATTACGCGCTCTTGCCAGATGGATACTTGTTTTTAGGTAAGTCTGAAACAGTGAGTAATTTTGGTGATTTATTCGCAGTGGTAGATGCAAAGAATAAGCTATTTCAACGCAAAGCAGGTTCTAATATTCATGCTATAAAATTCTCTGCCTTTAAAGCGCAATCCATGTTTACCTCAGAGGATAAACAACCTGTTAAAAAGAAACAAGCGCAAGGCCTAAATGAACTCGTTAAAGAAACCATATTTAATACCTTTGAACATCCTTATGTAATTATCAACGAGCAATTTGATATCCAAGAAATCAATGGAGATGTTAGGTTATTCTTAAGCTTAAATAGCGGAAGCATTCAGGTAAACCTTATCAAAATGGTGAACCAAGAACTTCAAATAGAGTTAAGAACCATTTTAACAAAAGTAATCAAACATAAAGAAAATCTAAAAAGTGACATCAAGCGATTTGAATTGTTTGGAGGGGAATATTATGTAAGAATACACGCCAAACCTTTGCTATTTAATGAAGGTCTTGAAAACCTATATTTGGTAATCTTTGAAAAATTAGACATCCATGATTTTATTGCCAAAGGTAGCTTGCGTGATAAGAAGGAAATTGTAGATGAAAAAATTGCAGAATTAGAACAAGAACTAGCTGCAACCAAAGAACATTTACAAACTTATATCGAAGAAATAGAAACGAGCAACGAAGAACTGCAATCGTTAAATGAGGAACTGCAAAGCACTAACGAAGAGCTTCAATCGAGTAATGAAGAGTTAGAAACCAGCAACGAAGAACTACAAAGTACCAATGAAGAAATACAAATTGCCTATACAGAACTTAAAGCAGCAAACGAAGAATTAGAAAAGAAAGAA
>CAYUDC010000132.1:0-7049 GCA_964443415.1 uncultured Chitinophaga sp.
AAAAACAGCCTTACAAAAAAATTCTCTGAGTTAAAAACTTCAGAAAGTTTCAATTGGAAAACCACCAAAGAGTTAACATTTAACTATGTGGGTATCCCAACCATTCAACCTGTTAAAACTACTTTAACGGTTAGCAGTGAAGATGGTAAGGTGGTATTATTCTCTGGATTACAAGAAATGTCGGCCAATTTTCAAATAAAGTTAGCCATCCCTACAAACATGAGCACCTTAAAAGTAAAGTATGGTGCAGTTGAAAAAACTTATCAAACCAATGTTTCTACCATTTCTTTTGATATTCTTCCAACTTTAGAAAACGAACAATAATTTAGAATCATTCCTCACCATGAAAAAATTAATATTTAGCTTAATTACGTCACTTGGATTGTTTAGCATAGCCTCGGCACAAACTCCACTCCCTATTTTAAATGCAGAATCTGGCAATCGTTCTTTAGAGCAAGCCAATTGCTGGGCTTTTGGCTCGGTATCTTATTCAAACCTAGAATTTAGAATTGCTGGTTTTTGGAGCATGCGCACCAACCAATTAACCAATGCTGCAACTACTGCTTGTTGGATTAAAACACCTTGGTTCAAACCGGGTTCTGGAAACATTACCTTGAAAGCAAGATTAGAAAATGCTTCAGGTACTTCTAGAGGCATTGTGGTTCAATATTGCAGCTACGACCCAAATGCTATCAATTCTTCAAAAGAAAGTGCTTATACCAGTTTCTATACCTATGCATTTCCAACACCTTTAAATATAAATGTTCAATCATTAACTATCCCAGTTCCTTCTGCTATTGCAAATGCTTCTACACCGTATAAAGTGATCATTAGTTTTGTAGGGCAAAATGGAAATAGCCGCGCATTTGTAGATGATGTGAATATCCCTGGTACCTACTTTGCAGACCCAAGCAACAACTGCTTGCCACAAACACAAATTGCAGATAAAGATGCGGATGGCGTTGCCGATAATGACGATGCTTACCCAGACGATAAAGACAGAGCGTACGATGTACAATTGCCTGATGCCACTGAATCTACCTTAATGTTTGAAGACCTTTGGCCTGCTACTGGCGACTACGACTTTAACGATTTTGTTGCCAGCTACAAAGCCATAGCTGTTACCAATGCCGATAACAAAGTGGTAGAAGTAAAAATTACTACTAAAGTTATGGCCATAGGTGCTAGTTACAATAACTCGTTTGCTGTTCAATTTGATGATTTAAAACCTGAAGCTATCCTAGCTGTAAAAGGAAATCTAACCAACAATTCTAAAATCTTTAGCTTTAACGAAAACGGTACAGAGGCTGGTCAAGATAATGCTAACATTATCATCTTCGACCAAGCTAGAACTTTGTTCCCAGGTGTAGGTGGTAGCGGTATCAATGTAAATCCAGAAGGACCATTTGTAAATGCAGAAAATGTTACAGTAACTATCAGCTTTAACACCGGAAAAGAAACTGCCATTGAGGTAAAAGAACTTGAGTTAAACCCTTACATCATTGTAAACCAAAATAGAGAAATAGAAGTTCACTTGCCAGACTACGAACCAAGTGATTTGGCAAATAAAAAATTGTTTGGTACTGAAAAAGACAATTCAAGCTTCGAAAAAGGCATCTACTATAAATCTGCCAACAACTTACCATTTGCCATTAAGGTAGAAGGTTTAGTTCCACACATGATCGAAAAGCAAGACATCTTAACTGGTTACCCAAAATTAGCTGATTGGGCTATCAGTGAAGGAAAAGAATACCAAAACTGGTACAATGCCAGCGAAGGTTTTAGAGAAAACAAACTGCTGATTTATTTAGAAGGCGTTAAATAATATTTTCATATCTAGTTTTAAAAAAGGCACTCTCCGTTGGAGGGTGCTTTTTTTATGCCACAAAATGCTGAAGGTTGGGTCTTAAACTAAGGCTGTATTTGTATTGCTTATCATAATGCAACAACATGGCAATTGCCCAATTCTCTATGTCGGTTTGAACCAAAAACTCAATGGCACGTTTATTTTCTAAATCGCCCATGCGTTTCTTTAACTTGAGCGTAGCTGCAATAAGTAAGTCTGAATTAAATTGTCCATAAATTCTAATGATGTTCTTTACTCTCTCTTCAAAAGGAACATTCATAAAGGTAAAATCGCCAGCTCGGATAGATTCGAATAAACCCAGTGGCAGCACTAATTTTCCAATTTTCCTGCTTTCATCCTCGGTCCAAATAGGCTCCTTATGATCAAACCGAAATAAGGTTTCAAATAAATGGTTCTCAAACAATTCTTGATTGGGTTGCTCTCCTAAACCTAATGCCCCAAAAGCCGAACCTCTATGATTAGCAATTCTTTCTAAATGCAATACCTGTTTACCCTCCTGCTCCATCTGCTCTAGCAGCTCGCTTTTGCCAGAGCCTGTAAAACCAGTTAAAACCTTAAAATTAAACGATTGGTTTAAATAATCTAACACCGCATTTCTATAGGCTTTATATCCTCCCTTTAATTGAAAAACTTGGTATCCTGCTGTGGAGAGCAGCTCTCCTAAAATTCTACTTCTTAATCCACCGCGCCAGCACTGGACTACAATTGGGCCTTTTGGAATTTCTTTCCACGCCCTCTGAATATATAAATGGAATTTAGGGCCAGTTAATTTGTAACCCAATAAAACAGCAGGGTCGTGTCCTTCTTTTTTATAGCAAGTCCCAACCAATTTTCTTTCTTCATTATTCAAAATCGGAAATGAAATTGCGCCTGGAATATGGCCCCAATCAAACTCACCTTCACTTCTGGCGTCCAAGAGCGGTAGGTGTTTATAGTCTTTCAGCCAGTTGTTTATTTCGATGGTTTTTAACATAATATGCCTGCAATCTAAATTTCTCCCAAAAAATATTGAAATTCGCAGCCATATTTATGGAAGAAAAAGTATTAATACTCGATTTTGGGTCGCAATATACCCAACTTATTGCTCGTCGATTGAGGGAATTGAATGTTTATTCAGAAATTCACCCTTGCACCAATATCCCTGCATTAGACGCACATACCAAGGCGGTTATATTAAGTGGCAGCCCTTACAGTGTAAATGATGGCATTCTTCCGAATGTTGATTTAAGCCCCTACAGAGGCAAATTACCGTTATTAGGGGTTTGTTATGGTGCTCAATTGTTAGCCAATCAAAATGGCGGTTTTGTGGTTCCGAGTAAAATTAGGGAATATGGCAGGGCTAACCTTACCCATGTTTCATCTAGCGTATTATTCGAAGGCATAGATACTGGAAGCCAAGTATGGATGAGTCATGGAGATACCATCCAAGATATTCCTTCAAATTTTGAAGTAATTGCCAGCACAGAATCGGTGAGAGTGGCTGCTTTTAAAATTAAAGAAGAAGACACCTATGCTATTCAATTCCACCCAGAGGTTACCCATAGCTTAGATGGAAAAACGCTACTGCATAACTTTATTGCTAAGGTGGCTGGCTTACAGCAAAATTGGAATCCGGCGCACTTCATAGAAAATACCACCAAAGAATTAAAAGAGAAATTAGGCAACGACAAAGTCATCTTAGGATTATCTGGAGGTGTAGATTCGTCGGTGGCGGCTATTTTACTGAAAGAGGCGATTGGATCAAACCTTACAGGAATTTTTATAGACAATGGCCTTTTAAGAAAAAACGAGTTTGAGCAGGTATTGCATGCCTACGAAAACATGGGATTAAATGTGGTGGGCGTAAATGCCAAGGAGCGATTCCTAGATGCTTTAGAAGGCGTTAGCGACCCAGAGCAAAAGCGTAAAATTATAGGAAGGGTTTTTATTGAGGTATTTGACGAAGAGGCTAAAAAAGTAGGTGATGCCAAATGGTTGGCTCAAGGCACAATTTACCCAGATGTGATTGAAAGTGTAAGTGTAAAAGGACCTTCAGCTACCATTAAATCTCATCATAATGTAGGTGGTTTACCAGAAAAAATGAACCTTAAAATAGTAGAACCATTAAGGATGCTTTTTAAAGACGAGGTTAGAAATGTGGGTGCCGCTTTAGGAATAGATCCTATTATTTTACAAAGACATCCATTTCCTGGACCAGGCCTAGCCATTAGAATTCTTGGTACTATCACGCACGAAAAGGTAAGAATCTTGCAAGAGGCAGATGCCATTTTTATTGGCGAATTAAAAGATAAAGGCCATTATGGAAACGTATGGCAAGCAGGAGCAATCTTCTTGCCTATTCAATCGGTGGGTGTAATGGGCGACGAAAGAACCTATGAGCATGTTATATGTTTAAGGGCAGTAACGTCGGTAGACGGAATGACAGCAGATTTTTGCCATTTACCGCACGATTTCTTAGGCATGGTAGCCAATAGAATTATCAATGAGGTAAAAGGTATTAATAGGGTTGTGTATGATATTAGCAGTAAACCACCTGCCACTATTGAATGGGAATAAACACATGAAAAAATTTGCGCTTTTACTTTTAGCTATCTCCATGGCTTGGCAATTGAATGCCCAAGACTCTTTACAACGCATTCAAGTTGGATTGATTCTACCGTTCTCTGCCAAAGAGGTTTATCAAAACCCAAAACATAAAAGTGCTGGTTTAAGTGACGCATGTAGGCAATACTTTGAAGGGTTTAGCATTGCCCTAGATAGCTTGTCCAAAGCAGGCATCAACATAGAATTATTGGTATTCGATACACAACTAGATACCTTAACCTTTAAAAGAATTTTAGACAAGAAAAGCGTTCAAAATTGCGATTTAATATTTGGTCCTGTAATGCCCGCTGGCACACAAATGATGAAGGAATTTGCAGAGAAATATAAGGTGTATCATGTTTCTCCACTGATGACTTTAACTAAAACTTCTATTAATGACCCTTATCTTATTTCTGCTTATCCCGACTTAAGATACTATGCTCATTTTATGCTTGAGTCTATCAAGGAGCAAAGTAAAGGGGTAGTAAATTTGGTGGTGATAAAAGACAAGTCTTCTAATGATGAAATTCTAAGTAAGCAACTGTTGGCACTTAAGCCAAAATACAAAGAGATGACTATCCGAAGCTTAGACATTTCAAAGTATTTAGAATACAGAAACTTTTACAAATTAGAGGCCGAAAATCATGTCATTATTGCCAGCGAAAATGAATTCATGGTAAGCACCGTTATGAAGCACTTATCTGATACTACTCAATTCTTAAATTTACATACTTGGACCAATAGAAAGGCTCTAGACTTTAAGGTTACCAACCTTAGCCAATGGCAGTCAATTAACTTAAACATTGTTAGTCCATTTTACATTGATTACACCGACACCTTAGTAAAACCCTTTTTAGAAAAATACAGGGAGCGCTATTTTACAGAACCTGGCGAATACGCTATCAATGGCTATGAACAGGCTGTGTATTACATCAGTGCCTATGACCAACTTCATGGTGAACTTCAAAAGATAAATGAACTAGCGCCCAAAAGAATCTTATCTAATTTTTTTGAAATCAAACAAAAAGATGGTTTAATGAGCAGGCAAAATATCGGTTTGAACCAATTGTATTTTGAGAATAATGAGCTAAAGTGTTATTTAAAAAATAGTTCTAAATAATAAGAATAATAATCCAGAAACCAGCACACAAACAGGCAAGGTTAACAACCAAGCAATGGCGATGCTTTTAATGGTTTTGGTTTGGAGGTTTTTAATTCCTTTGCTTGCCACCATACTTCCAGCGATGCCAGAAGACAACACATGGGTAGTACTTACAGGTAAACCCAACCAGGTAGAGAAACCAATGGTAGATGCTGCTACAATTTCGGCGCTGGCACCTTGTGCATAAGTTAAATGCTGTTTACCTATTTTTTCTCCAATGGTTCTAACAATGCGTTTCCATCCAATCATGGTGCCTAATCCAAGGCTTATAGAAATCATAAAAATCACCCAAGTAGGTGCATAATCTGTAATAGATTTTAAGGCTGAAATTTTCTTTTTAAGCTTGATTTTATTGGTAGAGCTTAGGCTGATATTTTTACTTTCGAGCAGTACCTTAGTAGACTTTCCCAAAAGCAACATATCTTTTCTGATGGCCATTTTTTCTTCGTTAGAGAAATCTGCTAATGACCTATTATTCTTAACTACCGAATCAAATTCATGGAGAAAGCCCATGGTTCTGTTAAACTCAAATCGTTCTTCCGAATTTAACTCATCTACATTTACCTTGCTCAGCAGGGAAATTACTTCGGTCGACAGTTCCTTGTATTCTTCTGATGACTTAGTAATATCTAAAGTAAAGTAACCTGGTACGATGGCAATTAAAATGAGCATCACCAATCCTACCCCTTTTTGGCCATCATTAGAACCATGAGAGAAGCTCACACCAGTGCAAGTAAGTAAGAGTATCAATCTAATCCAAAATGGTGGGGGTGCGTTACTAGCGGGTTCTTTAAAAATAAGGCGGTTTTTAACAATTTGCCTCATGATATACATGAGCAAAATGGCCAAACTAAAACCCAGTAGTGGAGATAAAAGTAATGAAAGACCAATATCGGATGCCTTAGCCCAATTTACGTAGGTATGAGATTTATCAACAGCGAAAAATGAAAATGCCAAACCCACTCCAATAATAGAACCAATTAGTGTATGAGAACTAGAGCATGGGATTCCAAAATACCAAGTACCTAAATTCCATAATATAGCAGTTAAAAGCAGGGCTAAAATGAGTGCCACATTATGATAAATATCTGTGTCTAACAATAGTTCTGGAGGCAATAAGGTGGTAATACCCATGGCCACCGCAATACCGCCAGCAAAAACACCAATGGCGTTCCAAATGCCACTCCATACCACCGCAATCCAAGGTTTAAGAGAATTGGTATATATAACAGTGGCCACTGCATTGGCGGTATCATGAAATCCGTTGATAAACTCAAATGCGGCTGCGGCAAGCAAACATAAAAGAAGCAAGAGAGTGAGCGAGGTATCGAGTCCAAATAATTGCATTATCGCAAATTTAAGTTGAGTTAATACATTTCAATATTATGTATTTGTTAAAATAAAGTTAACGCCAAAATTGCCATTTATCAAAAAAAA
>CAYUDC010000133.1:0-4321 GCA_964443415.1 uncultured Chitinophaga sp.
GTTTCACTCAAGCTGGTTCTGAAGTATCTGCCCTTTTAGGTCGTATGCCTTCTGCGGTAGGTTACCAGCCAACTTTGGCCACAGAAATGGGTGCCATGCAAGAACGTATCACTTCAACCAAGCGTGGTTCTATCACTTCGGTTCAAGCCGTTTACGTACCTGCGGATGACTTAACCGACCCAGCGCCAGCTACTACCTTTGCCCACTTAGATGCTACTACGGTATTAAATCGTAAAATCTCTGAGTTAGGTATCTATCCTGCGGTAGACCCATTGGATTCAACTTCAAGAATTTTAACACCTGCCATCGTAGGTGATGCTCACTATAACTGTGCTCAAAGGGTAAAATCTATCCTACAGCGCTACAAAGAACTTCAAGATATCATTGCCATCTTAGGTATGGACGAATTATCTGAAGAAGATAAATTGGTTGTATCACGCGCTCGTCGTGTGCAACGTTTCTTATCTCAGCCTTTCCACGTAGCAGAGCAGTTTACAGGCTTAAAAGGTGTATTAGTACCAATCGAAGATACCATCAAAGGATTTAACATGATCATGGATGGCGAGGTAGACCAATACCCAGAAGCAGCCTTTAACTTAGTAGGTAGCATTGAAGATGCCATTGCTAAAGGTGAAAAATTATTGGCAGAAGCTAAGTAATCTAAACCCACTACACCATGCAAGTAGACATCATCACAGCAGACCAAACCTTGTTTAGCGGAGAAGTAGATGCCGTTACCTTGCCAGGTAGCAAAGGTCAGTTTCAGGTATTAAACAACCACGCTGCCCTTATCTCTAGCTTAGACAAAGGCAAGGTTATCCTTAAAACCAAAGCCGGTAAACAATCTTTCGATGTTAACGGTGGCATTGTAGAAGTGCTTAACAACAAAGTAATCGTTTTAGCATAATTGATTTTAACAAATATTCAAAGGGCATTCACCAAGCGGTGGATGCCCTTTTTTTTGGCGCATGCCGTCACCAAACTAACCCCTTCAATTTTTTTCCTTGCCATTGGTGTAAGTTGGTCAGGTTAAATTTTAAGTTTGCCTTACATTTACAAGGATGAATAAAAACACTTTATACTGGTTATGCCAATTGGGTGGCTGGTTTTTGTTTGTGCTGCTAGAGTTTATTGGGTATGGCAGCCAATACAACTTCACCGGATTATTGGTGCTGAATGTGGCCATCAATTTTGTGGCAGGGATTCTCTTAACCCATTTCTACCGGGTGTTTATCATCAAAATGAAATGGATTAATAGGCCCATGCCACAGCTTATTCCGCGTGCCATTTTGGGCGTAGTGGCCATTTCTACTTTACTTACCATTACCAATATTTACCTCGACAGACTCACAGTTCCCCTCTTGCGTCAATTGCCTATAGACTTTGTGCTCATTGTAAATTATCTCTTTAACTGGAGCAAATACATTTTGCTTTGGGCCTTAGTATATCACTTGTTTCAGTATTGGGAGCGCTCCCTAGAAATAGAGAAAGAGCGTTATCAATTAGAGGCCATTTTAAAAGAAAACCAATACCAAAACCTCAAAACCCAACTCAACCCGCACTTTTTGTTTAACTCATTAAACAGCATACGCACTTTAATAGATATCAACCCCCATCAATCTAAAGAAGCGGTCACTCGTTTGTCGAGCCTGCTTAGGAGTTCGCTACAAATGAGTAAGCACAAAACCGTAAGTTTAAGACAAGAGATAGATACGGTTAAAGATTACTTGGCCATCGAAAAAATTAGGTTCGACGAACGCCTAACTTGCCATATTTATATAGACGACGATAGTGTGTACCAAGTGCAAATTCCGCCTATGATGCTGCAAACCTTGGTAGAGAATGCGGTAAAACATGGCATTTCTAAAAGTAAAAGTGGGGGAGATATTAGCCTGAGTGCGGCTAAACAACATGGCTTCCTGCTAATAAAAATAATTAATACAGGTAGGTTCGAACCTAAAGAAGAGCATCAAGGAGTAGGTTTAGAAAATACCCGCAAACGCCTAGAAATACTATATGAAGGTAAGGCCCAGTTTAGGATAGAGAATTTTCAAGAGAATCAAGTCATCACTTTAATAGAAATACCATTATGATACAAACGCTGATTGTTGACGATGAAAAATTAGCCAGAGAAGGCCTAAAAGGATTGTTAAAGGAGTTTCCAGACATCCAAATTATTGCAGAGGCAGCCAATGTAGACGAGGCCTTAGAAATTATAGACAAGCAAAAGCCTCAGCTGGTATTTTTAGATGTGCAAATGCCAGAGAAAACTGGCTTCGACATGTTAGAAGAATTGATAGAAACCCCTGCTATCATTTTTACTACCGCTTACGACGAATACGCCCTCAAAGCTTTTGAGGTAAATGCCTTAGATTATCTGTTAAAGCCTGTAGAAAAAGACCGATTGGGAGAAGCCATTCAAAAGGCCAAGAAGCAAATAGAAGAGTCGCAGCTTAACCGAGGCAAACAGCGTTTATCGCCACAAGAGAAAGTGTTTATAAGGGATGGCGACCGTTGTTGGTATGTAAAATTAGAAGACATTCGCCTTATTGAGTCGGCAGGAAACTATGCCAAAATCCATTTCGATAAATACCAGCCTCTTATCCATAGAACCCTTAATTCCCTAGACGAACGCCTCAGTGATAAATTGTTTTTTAGGGCCAATAGGCAGCAGATTATCAACCTCAATTGCATCGAAAAGATAGAGCCGTTTTTTAACTCAGGATTTCTGTTTTATATGAAAGACGGCAGCAAGGTAGAGGTAAGCAGAAGGCAGGCCGTTAAGTTTAAAGAAATGATGAGCTTGTAAAGCTTATTGATAAAACAAGGCTTTCTCCATTTCGGGGAATACCTTTTGAAGCAGGGGACTGATGGCTTTTTTGTAGGCATCTTCTCCTGCTTTTTCTTTGCTGGTTTGAAAGCCTTGCACGCCGCTTAAGTTTTCGTGCAGCAATTCGTCGCCTGTTTTTGGATTTTTGATAATGACCTCTAAGTCTAATAAAGACTGAAGCATATTGCCCCAAATAACACCTAAATCGCGGGTGCTAGCTACTACAGACACAGCATAATCTGCTTGTTGCAGGTTGGTGGTAAAGATGCAGCCGTTTTCTGCCAGCTTCTTTTTTAGGGCAGGTTCTATAATATTATAGGTTAAGGGTTGACCCAAATTAAGTTCCTTGCTCTCGAAGTAAATTCTTAATGGCTCAACTTTAATGAGCATATTGGCAGAAGGTGTTTCTAGGTTCAGCAATAAAGTTCTAAGGCTGTTGTTGAGGCTGTCGCTGCGAATGAGCTTTTCGAGGTCGGGTCTAATCTTCACCTGCTGATGGGGCTCCCGCGACAAGGTTCGGGTCAACCCGAAAACCGCTACGCCTGCCTCATTGGTTTCTGATTTTGGATTGCCTTGTAGGCGCTTGGCATCATCCGAGGCAATCAATGGCAGGTGTAAAAGTGGAATGTTAAGGGAGTCTTTGTTTCTATAAAACGCTTTGGCGCCAATGGTTTGAGAAAAAGGCTTGCCGGCACTGGCATCAATGTTTTTAGGGTTTGCCTCAAGGCGAATTGTAAAAAGCTGACTTTGCAATTGGGTAAAAATTTCGTTTACCAGGTAAACATCTTTGCCTTTGTAATTGGCCTCTACAGCTTCGTTAAAATAGTCTTGTAAAATGGCGAGGGCTTTTACACGCAGTTTAAAAATGCTCACAAAGTCTTCTTGAACCGAAAGTGCATCGGCACTCTGCATGAGCTCCAGAGCCTGGTTGGCTGCCAGTTGTATTTTACGGCGCTTGCGCGCCTCATACTCCTCTTTGTTGAGGGTATAATAAATCCAGTATTCATTCTTGTTTTCCCAACTGTCTACCACTGTAAAGCCTTCTAAAAATTCGTTGGATTTAAGGCGGGTGTCTGAGAAGAATTGTTGGTTAAATTGGGTATTGTTTTGGTATTGAGAAAGCAGGCTGTTGGTAGATACTGTTACTTTTATTTCGCCTGCCAAGTCTTGTAAAGCCTCTTTTTTGGCTACTTGTAAGTAATCTACAGGGTTGGTGATTTTGCTAGCACGGCCAACGCCAACATAGTTAAAGTTGTTTACGGGCCTTTGATCTACCCAAGTGGGGCGTTTATTACTTTGAAGGTTGGCTTGACCGCTAGCAGAGGGTTGTTGACTTTTACAAGCCAACAACCCCATGATTACTGTCAATATCAAAGTAAAATGTTTCATTCTAAATTTATTTGCTAACGGCTAATAGCTAATAGCCAACTGCCAGCTTAAAATCCGCGTTCTTTAGCTAATTTTTCCATTTCGGCATTAAAGATTTCTTCA
>CAYUDC010000133.1:4421-6963 GCA_964443415.1 uncultured Chitinophaga sp.
CTAATTCAAAACCTGTGCCAAAACCTAACAAAAAAAAGCCCCGAAAAGTTCGAGGCTTTTTAAATATGTATGAACTATAGCGTTTGCCAATGGCCAAAAGCCAATAGCCAACAGCTTATTTCACAGTATCCATATGGCAAATTAAATCTACCACTTTATTAGAGTAACCCCATTCGTTATCGTACCACGACACTACTTTAACGAAGTTATCATTTAACGAGATACCAGCTTTAGCATCGAAGATAGAAGTGCGGGCATCACCTAAGAAGTCGTTGCTTACTACTTCGTCTTCTGTATAACCTAGGATACCTTTCATTTCGTTTTCTGAAGCAGCTTTCATAGCGGCTTTAATGGTTTCGTAGCTAGCGCCTTTTTCTAAGCGACAAGTTAAATCTACTACAGAAACGTCTGGAGTAGGAACGCGGAAGCTCATACCAGTTAATTTTCCTTTTAATTCAGGAATTACCAATCCTACAGCTTTAGCGGCACCTGTGCTAGAAGGGATGATATTTTGGTAAGCACCACGGCCACCTCTCCAATCTTTAGCTGATGGTCCATCTACGGTTTTTTGAGTAGCAGTAACGGCATGAACGGTAGTCATTAAGCCTTCTAGGATTCCGAAGTTATCATTTAATACTTTGGCAATTGGGGCCAAGCAGTTGGTGGTGCAAGAAGCGTTAGACACGATGGTCATGTCTGCGGTATATTTATTATGGTTTACACCCATTACAAAAGTTGGGGTATCATCTTTAGCAGGAGCGCTCATGATTACGCGCTTTGCGCCAGCAGCAATATGTTTAGCGGCTGTGTCCATGGTAAGGAATAAACCAGTTGATTCAACCACGTATTCGGCACCTACTTCGTTCCACTTAAGGTTAGCAGGATCTTTTTCTGCGGTAACGCGAATTTTTTTACCATTTACTACAAGGTGTCCACCTTCTACAGCGATATCACCTTTAAACATGCCGTGCGTAGAGTCGTATTTAAGCATGTAGGCCATGTAATCTACTTCGATAAGGTCGTTAATACCTACGATTTCAACTTTAGGGTTGTTGATGGCAGCTCTAAAAACCAGGCGGCCGATGCGGCCAAATCCATTGATACCTATTTTCATTATGAATGGGGGTTAAAAAATTAATTCGGCAAAGATAAGGGATATAAAAGAAAAACAAATGTTTGCATTTTTACCTGTTTTAAAAATGTAAATGCCGATTAATAAGTTTATTAAGACAACTGTAGTTAAGTGTGAAAAATAGCAGTGCCTTTATCAGCTTTAGTTTTTAATAAACTTGAATTGATGGATGCTATTATTTAAAGCAAAGGTAAGTAGGTATAAACCCGAATTCAGATGTGATAAATCGTTGATTTGTAAATTACTTCCATTTACAAAAACCTCTTGAGTGTAAACCACTTTGCCCAACAGGTTGCTAATGGTTACAGTAGTATTTTCATTAAAGTTGTTTAATAAATCAATGTTAATCTGATTGTCTACTGGATTGGGGAAAAAGTTAAGTCGCGATATATGATTAACCGCATCTATCCCCGTGGCTTTTTCCTGAAAAACCCTTATATAATCAATATCCATGGCGCTTTGGGTAAAGTTAGAAGCTATACTGGGTTGAATGGCAATATTTAGAATTAAATATTGCGGTTCATTAAATGGCCAGGTGGAGCTATTATATACCGATGGTTCATAAGTATAATGTGTGATTCCATCTACCGCAAATTCCATTTTCTCGGGGCTCCATTCTAAGGTATAAATGTGAAACTCAGAAGAAGCAGTAGGTACTATTCTTCCCCCTTTGTTGATGGTATTACCAAAACTTGATGGGGTGTGCATGGCACTTTGAACGAAATTCTGATTATTTCCCCAGTGTTCCATAATATCTATTTCGCCACACGCAGGCCAATTTTTAGTTCCAAATCCTCGGTTCGACCAATAGGCACCTGGTTCATTAATGTTTTGACCAAGCGTCCAAATAGCAGGCCATGTTCCAACGCCGGTAGGTAGTTTTGCTTTAATTTCTACTCTTCCATAAGTAAAGGCAAATTTGGAGTTGAGCCTAGCAGAGGTGTAATTCTTGGTTTTTCCTTGGTCGGTAAAGGTTTCTTTTTTAGCTACAATTTTTAGTATTCCATCAGAAACGAATGAGTTAGATAAACGGTTGGTATAGTGTTGAATCTCTCCGTTATACCAACTATCCCCATTTGGAAGTTGGGTTTGCTTGAACCATTTGCTTGAATCTAGGTCGCCATTTGTATTAAACTCATCCGACCAAACCAAATGATCGTATTTACTTTTTGGTACGCTATCGTTTGAATAAAAGTAAAAATGATCGATATAGGCAATTACCTTATTGCTGTTATTTTCACCATTGATCTGCAGCAATACCCTGTTAAAATCTTGCCTTTTGGTGGGAGGTAATGAGTTTGGATCAAGGTTGATATAATTATCCTTAGCAAAGTTAAAACTAACCCATTGCCATTGATCTAATATGATCGGTTTTATTATTTCGCATTGGGTAGACCAAGGTTCTGCTAG
>CAYUDC010000134.1:0-6688 GCA_964443415.1 uncultured Chitinophaga sp.
AATGTCGGTTCAGTCCCTTAGAAAAATTAAGGAGTTTACGCCGGAGAGTATTTGTAAGAGGTATGAGGAATTTTTAATACATGATAATTAGTGTATAAACTATTTCTAACATTAAATTTAATACTGTTTTAATATATTTGTGATTAGAGTTCTGATTATTCAAACCAAAGACATGATTGCAAATGTTAAATTTGCAGGCTAATGGGTTTGTAAATTTATTTAAATCTCTTTTAAAATAAATTACTTATTATTGAAACATATCATAATGAATTTTAAAAACATTTTAATAATTGGCTGTAGCGGCTTCATAGGTTCACATTTATCTAATTATTATTCAAGTAAGCAAAAGGTTTTATTTGGATTGGATGTAATTGAACCAAGGGACAAGAACTTATTTTCTAATTTTTTACTAGTAGACCCTTTAAACCTAAAAACCACATTAGATAAATTGATGTTTGAGGTGTCATTTGATCTTTGCATCAATTGTTCTGGGGCGGCTTCAGTTCCAAATTCCTTGATAAATCCATTAATAGATTTTGAATTAAATACGTTAAATGTGTTCAAAATATTGGATTCTATTAGGGTTAATAGTCCTTCATGCAGGTTTATTAATTTATCAAGTGCGGCAGTTTATGGTAATCCAGATATTTTGCCAGTAAGTGAAAATAGCCTATCTAAGCCTATTAGTCCATATGGTATTCATAAGTTAATGAGCGAAGAGATTTGTCGGGAGTTTTGGGTTAATTATGGATTAAAAACATGTTCATTGAGAATTTTTTCAGCATTTGGGCCTGGTTTAAAAAAGCAATTTTTTTGGGATTTATATCAGAAGTTTCTACATGACGAGGAAATTTTACTTCATGGCAATGGGGATGAAACACGGGATTTTATTTTTATTGAAGATTTGGTTGAAGCAGTTAATATAGCAGCTGAAAATACCAGATTTGAAGCTGATGTAATTAATATAGCCAACGGATTTGAAACTAAAATAAAAGATGTTGCTAATTTATTTAAAGAGAAAATAAATTCTGATAAGGAAATCATTTTTAATGGGATGATAAGGCCAGGTGATCCTGCAAATTGGCGGGCAGATATTTCTATTATTGCTGGTTTAGGTTATACCCCAAAGATCTCAATAGAATATGGTATTGAAAAATACCTTAAATGGGTGAGTAAACAATGAAACTTAGAATTGGAATAATATTCGATTTTTCGAGGAAATGGATGGGGGGAATCTATTATTACAAGAGTCTAATTAGGTCTTTTGATTATTTAGAAAAGGAAAACCAACCAGAAATTATATTATTCTACTCTCCTGCATTTGAAGAATATATCAATGACTTAGAATACGATTATGTAGAGAAGGTTTTATTAAAGGAACCATTGCAAATTGGAATTCCAAAACGATTTATTTATTCATTGATTAGCAGGAAGAATCACTTTTATGAAGAGCTTTCAGACCAATATAGTTTGGATGGAATTTATGCAGTGAATGATTACCCTATAAGAGTTAACGTAAATCAACGAACAAAAGTAGCTGCATGGATTCCAGATTTACAACATGATTTCTTTCCACAGTTTTTTGATTACAAAAGGAGGATTCTTCGAAAAGCCAGATTGAAATTCATGCTTAGAAACGGAAGTAACCTCATCGTATCGAGTAATGATGTTAGAAAAAACTTTTATGAGGCATTTAAAATTCCCGATACTATAAAAATACATACGGTTAGGTTTTCATCCATTAATCCACCTCAAAATTTTGACAAATCTGTTTTAAATAAGTATAAAATAGGGAGTAAGTATTTTATTGTTTGTAATCAGTTCCTTCAGCACAAGAACCATATTGTAGTTTTTAAAGCATTAAAAATTGCAGTTCAAGCAGACCCAAGTTTGTTGGTTGTAGTCACTGGAAATACTAATGCTTACAATCAGAAGAACTATTTTGATGAACTTAAAGAATATATTTTCAGTAACGGAATTTCAAAACAAGTAATTATTACGGGTTTAATTGCGAGAGAGGAGCAACTAACCTTAATAAAATATGCCGAGGCATTAATTCAACCAAGTAAGTTTGAAGGCTGGAGTACCTCAATTGAAGATGCAAAATCTATAAATACTCCAGTGATTGCCTCCAAACTTGATGTTCATTATGAGCAATTGAAGGAAGAAGGGATGTACTTTCAGCCAGATGACGAAGGGGGGTTAGCTCAGATTTTATGTAGTTATCAAAGACCAAATAATTTTAAGTTTAAACAAAATTATGAAGACTGCATAAAGCAATTTGCTTATGATTTTTTGAACGTTTTTAACGGATATTATCATCCTGCACCTAAAATTGTCCATATCAATGCCTCTATTGCAGAAGGGAGTACAGGAAGAATATTTAAAAAGATTTCTGATGTTTCTTTTTCAAAAGGGTTTATTAGCTATTTAGCTTTTGGCCGTTGGAAGAATAAGATAGATCAAAAAAATTACTTGTATATAGGAAACAAATTAAATTTATATCTTCATGGTTTGATGTCCTTACTATTTGATAGACATGGATTTGGTTCCTATTTGACAACAAAAAGACTTATTTCAAGAATTAATAGAATTCAACCTCAAATTATTCAGTTACACAGCCTTCATGGATACTTTATTAATATCAATGTTCTGTTTAATTATTTAAAGAGTCAGCCTCAAATAAAAGTAATATGGACTCAACATGATTGTTGGTCATTTACTGGTCATTGTGGGCATTACGAGGATATTGGATGTGATAAATTTGAAACCTTATGTCATAAATGTCCTAAAGTTCATAAATATCCTAAAAGTTTATGGAGAGATAATTCGAAAAGAAATTATCTCCAGAAGAAGAAAATTCTTACAGGACTATCTAATTTGCATTTAATTGCCCCTTCAAAATGGCTTGAAAACCAATTTGGCAGGTCGTTTCTAAAGGATTATAAGGTGTTTCAAATTTATAATGGAATCGATTTAGAGATTTTTAGACCCTATCAATTTTTTGAATTTTCTAAAGAAATTAAAGATTTTAAAACTAGAGGCTTAAAAATAGTATTGGGAGTTTCAAATGCTTGGTCTAATGCAAAAGGAATTCAAGATATTTACCATTTAGCTGAAAAATTAGGTGAAACCTACCTTTTTGTAATTGTAGGTGTTGATAATCTGGCAGAAAACAAACCTTTAAAAAACTTGAAACTAATCAAGAAAACAGAAGAAATCAAAGAACTTGCCATGTGGTATTCGGCAGCAGATGTATTTATTAATCCAACCTATTTAGATACATTTCCTACCACAAATATCGAATCTTTAGCCTGTGGAACACCTGTTATCACTTATGCCTCAGGAGGTAGCACTGAAGCTATTAATGATGAAACTGGCATTGCTGTAAGAAGAGGTGATAAAGAGGGATTAGAAATTGCTATTAAGGAAATGTGTAGTAGAAATAGAAATTTGTTGTCCGATTTATGCAGAAAAAGAGCAGTTGAAAATTTCTCTCAAGAGGTGCAATTCGAAAAATATATTGATATTTACAATGAACTATTAAAGATATGAATACAGTAATTTATATAGCAGGTCATAGGGGTATGGTAGGATCAGCCATCAAAAGGCATTTAGAAAAATTAGGATATAGCAATATTTTGGTTAGAACAAGCTCTGAATTAGATCTAAGAAACCAATCACAGGTTCAGTCTTTCTTTGCTAGTGAAAAGCCAGATATTGTGATAGACGCTGCGGCAAGAGTTGGAGGTATATTAGCTAATAGCCAATATCCTTATCAATTTTTGATGGAAAACATGTTGATTCAAAATAATTTACTTACTGCGTCTTTAGAACAAGATTGTAAAAAGTTTATTTTTTTAGGGAGTTCTTGTATTTACCCTAAATTTGCGGCTCAACCCCTCAAGGAAGAGTACTTAATGACCAGTAGCCTAGAAGAAACAAATGAATGGTACGCGATTGCTAAAATTAGCGGAGTAAAGGCATGCGAAGCCATTCGTAAGCAATATGGAAAGGATTACATTAGTCTTATGCCAACGAACTTGTATGGTCCATATGATAACTTTGACCTGAAAACATCCCATGTACTTCCTGCTTTAATTAGAAAGTTTCACGAAGCTAAGGTAACTGGTGAACCAGTAAAACTTTGGGGTACTGGAGCTCCTCTTAGGGAATTTTTATATGTGGAGGATCTTGCCAAAGCAGTTGTATTTATGATGGAACATCAAACCAAGGATAATTTATACAATGTAGGATTTGGCGAGGATTTAAGTATTAAAGATTTAGCTTTGATGGTTCAAGAAATTATTGGACATTCTGGTGAAATTGTTTGGGATGATTCTAAACCGGATGGAACACCTCGTAAACTCATGGATAGCTCCAAAATTATGAATTTAGGTTGGAAACCTGAGGTAGGACTTAAAGAAGGAATAAATAGAACGTATCAATGGTTTCTTGAACACCAGGATTCATTTAAACAAATTCAACTCTAGAAAAATATTAATTATAAAATGAAATCAGAAAATAAAAAAGTAGCCTTAATTACTGGTATTACAGGCCAAGACGGTGCTTATTTAGCAGAGTTATTATTAGAAAAAGGATACATGGTTCATGGTATAAAAAGACGTGCTTCCCTATTTAATACAAATAGAATAGACCATTTATATCAAGATCCTCACGACAGTAACCTAAGATTGAAATTACATTATGGCGACATGACTGATTCGATGAATATTACTCGAATCATTCAGGAGACGCAACCTGATGAGATTTACAACTTGGCAGCAATGAGCCATGTAAAGGTTTCATTTGATACACCAGAATATACAGCAAATGCTGATGGTATTGGTACTTTAAGGATTTTGGAAGCTGTTAGGCTTTTAGGCATGGAAAAGAAAACGAAAATTTACCAAGCCTCAACCTCTGAATTATACGGTTTGGTTCAAGCCGTGCCACAATCCGAAACTACACCATTTTATCCAAGGTCTCCTTATGCAGTGGCAAAAATGTATGCTTATTGGATTACGGTTAATTACCGCGAAGCATATAACATGTACGCATGTAATGGGATATTGTTTAACCATGAATCGCCATTAAGAGGAGAAACATTTGTTACTAGAAAAATAACAAGGTCTGTGGCAAAAATTGCCCTTGGTCTAGAAAAAACCATGTATATGGGTAACCTAGATGCTCAAAGGGATTGGGGTCATGCCAAAGATTATGTAGAGGCTATGTGGCGAATACTACAGCAAGAAAAGCCAGAAGATTTTGTAATTGCTACTGGTATCACTACACGCGTGCGAGAATTTATAAGAATGGCTTTTGAGGAGGTTGGTATAACTGTGGTTTTTACTGGTAATGATGCCGCAGAAATTGGAACCATTTCTGCCTTAAATATGGAAGTTTTGCAGGCTCAGTTAGGTGAATTTGCAACTGAAAATAAAATGCCAGAAGTTGGTCAGGTTGTAGTGAAGGTGGATGAGAGATATTTTAGGCCAACAGAAGTTGATCTGTTATTAGGAGATCCTACCAAAGCTCAAACTAAATTAAATTGGAAACCAAAGTATGATTTAGCGGCTTTAGTTAAAGAAATGGTAAATTCTGATGTTAGATTGTTTATCAAGGACATGCATTTGATTAAAACGGGGCATAAAATATTGAAACAGGCTGAATAATAGATATGCCTCAGAAGTTAGGTCGTAAAATTGTAATTTTTAATCAAGCTGCCAATTATTTAACCGTTGGGTTGAGTAATGCATTTTGTGAGCGGTTTGAGGAAGTAATTTTAATAACAGGTAGCATACACGTTCAAGGGGAGGAGCTCAATCAGCAGGTTAAAGTTGTCAAAATTAATCACTGGGTGGAGCGGCCTGCCAGTAAAAAGATGCTTTCCTATTTGGTGGCACTTTGGAAAATATTTTGGTTGTTATTAATTAAATACCGAAAGCATGAGGTGTTTTTTGTATCGCTGCCTCCAATGGGTTATCTATTAAATCTGCTTGTTTCAAATAGATTTAGTATGCTTATTTGGGATGTTTATCCCGATGTGTTTAAGATTACTGGATTAAAAGAACAACATCCCCTTTACAGATTTTGGGCCTATTTAAATAGGAAATCTTTTAAAAAGGCCTACAAAATCTTTACCATTGGTGAACGCATGGCCGACTTATTAAGTTCCTATGTGAAAAGAGATAAATTAATTGTTCAACCTATTTGGTCTATCTTTCAAGAGGTTCCCAATATCCCAAAAGATACAAATCCATTTCTTAAAGAACACAAATTAGAAAGTAAGTTTGTAGTTCAGTATTCGGGTAATATTGGATTAACTCATAAAGTAGAAGTTTTGGTAGAAATTGCAGAGCTCCTTAAAGATCAACAACATATCGTATTTCAAATAATAGGACGAGGGCCGAGAGTACCCCATTTGAAAAGATTAGTAGAGGAAAAGCAGTTACCTAATTGCACATTTTTACCATTTCAATCAGATGAAATGTTCCCATTTTCATTAGCTGCTGCAGATTTGGGTGTTGTTATACTTGATGAACTTACCTCTAAAGGAAGTGTTCCAAGCAAATCTTATAATTTAATGAGTTATGGCATCCCATCCTTATATATTGCTGCTGAGGATTCTGAGTTGAATGACTATGCAAATAAATTTGGGCATGCAAGGTGTTTTTCAGAGCAAAAT
>CAYUDC010000135.1:0-6541 GCA_964443415.1 uncultured Chitinophaga sp.
TGGATGTTATACCATGCCAGCGTCGGCATATAAAATAGAGAAGGGTGGCTTTTTAGGAGTAGACAATGCATTTAAAGTTACTTCGCCAGAAGGGATATTATATTATTTTACCCTTCAGGAACTGATGGACTTTTCGAACAACAAAACCACCATGTTGTTTACAGACCGCATTAATAAATGGTTGCTGACTAAAATAGTATTAACCAATCAAAGTAGCATTATTTTTCATTATAAGCCTCGCCATGAATACTGGGTAATGGCTGGTATAAACGAATGGGCTATTGATGTGGTTTACCCATCATTTTTTAATTCAACTTTGGCAAATCAAGAAGGTATTTCAGGGAGCGCTTCAGACTTTGCACTTCGGACATATGTTAATGGAGTAGACTATAGTTGGAAAGAAATGTGGTATAAGCATAAAGTTTATATGCTTGAGCGTATAGAGTCTGATTACAGTTCAGTCTATTTTGAATACAGTAATACTTCGAGGGCGGATTTGCCTGGAGACTTTGCAATAAAATCTATCTATAAAATCAATACAAATCAGGAGATTGAAGCACGTTGTAATTTGTTTCATAATACAAATAGAAGCAGGTTACTATTAGATAGTTTACAATGGGTTATACAAGAGTCTAATCCGCTTCCTGCTATCTCTTTTTCATACAATGCTATTGATCTTCCAGCTCCTGGTAATACTATGCAAGATGAATTTGGTTTTTTTTCTGATTTCCCAACAGTAAATATTACCAGAAGCATAAGGACTGGCCTAACATCCTTACCTAAGTATCAATATTCTTGGAATATAAATGGAACTGCAGGAGGAGGAAATTATACCGAAATACTTGATGGGATTGAAAGATATTCCAATGAAATAAAGTGTCAAGCCATGATGCTTAGCTCTGTTAATTATGCTAATGGTGGTAAAAAGGAATTTGAGTATGAGCTTAACTCCTTTAATAAATCATTAGGTAATAGTACTGTAATACAAGTAGGAAATGGATTGCGAGTAAAGCATATCAAGGAACTAGATGGAACCGGAAAAGCTGTTTATAAAAGGATAACTTATGAAAATGGGGTATGTTTATACAATACAAGAAAACACTTTTTTACATTTATTGGTTCAGCTAAATTTATTTGGCCAAGTCCTTATATATTTCGAGAAAGCACCAATCAGTGGTTACTTTTTAGAAATGCTACACCGATGAAAACTAGTCCAGGAATTTTTCCTGATGAGGTTTATTATGGCAGAGTAACATTTGAAACAATTGATGAAACAGGTAAAAATCTCAATGGAAAAATTGTGAAAGAGTTTTTTGCCGAACAATTGAGGTACATGAAAACCAAAGTTGGCATTTCAACAATTCCACCGTTCACTTATGAAAATCAAGGTATTTGTGAGTCGAGAGCACATTATTATGGTTTGCCTCTTAGAACTACCATTTTTAAAAGGAATGGAGATGCCTATTCTCTTATTAAAGAAACTGAGTATTCCTATAATTTCTATTGTTTACCTATTCATTCTGTAAATAATTTTTATGCAAGGCCAATTTCTCCATATACAAATCCTCCTACTTTTATGGATAAGGATGACTGGCATTATCATCACACTGGTTATGTTGGTCCACATAGCATGCGTTATTCTTCAGAGCCCTTTCACCTCGATACCATCACCACCAAAGAATGGGGCACCCATGGCAATGGTTTTGTGCTTAAGCGCCAAGTTTTTTTATATGAAACCCCTAGCATGACTTACGTCCCTAAACATTTTATGCCTATCAAAATAGTGCAGCAACAATCTACCGAGAACATCATCACTACCTATATCAATCGAGTTGCTGCCTATAACACAGGTGCTACTGTGCACCCGCAAGCTGCTGCTATAAATGCCATGAAGGCCTCCAATCAATGGGGCATAGAGGTGGAGCGTTACTCCATTCTTAACGAAGGAACCCCCAATGCCGTGTTACTCTCTGCAAGCCTTAGAGAGTTTGAGGTTGAAAGTGGCTTGCCAGCCTTGTCTATTCCCAAAAAGCAATACGAGTTAAAAAAAGGTGTTAGTGTAGCCAATTTCTCTCCTGCCACTTTTGCGGGTAATGCTTGGCAAAGGCATGCTGCTTATACATGTGTGCAAGAAGTGAAGTGTTTAGATGCAAGAAAAAATGTGATTTCGGTGGAAAGCAAAAAACAAAGCAGCACTTTGCTCAATGCCCCACTGGCCGATCTGCAAATGGCCGAAGTGCAAGACGCCCTTGATACAGAAATTGCCTATGCCAGTTTTGAATGGTATGAACCTAAGAACATACCCATTATTGCTGGTACCCCTAGAACTGCTTTTGGCAATTGGCTGCTTCAACATCCTGCTGCGGCTGTTCCTTATTCAACCGATGTTTTGTTTGGCAATAGAAGCCTTGCCTTATCTGCCGGGGTCTCGCTTACTACTGCAGCTACTTGCCAACTTGTGCCAGGTAAAAAATACTTCTTGAGTGTATGGACAAAAGGTGCCTCCCCTCAAGTGACCTATGGCGGCACTTTACTAGAACCTAAAGTGCTTAGCAGTAGGCAAGGTTGGACACTCTTAGAATATGTGTTTACTGCCAGCAATGCCTCCCTTAACCTTAGTGGAAATTGTTTGATTGATGAACCTAGGCTAGGCCCCTTGGAAAGTAGTTGGGCCATCACCATTTATGATGCCTATGCCCGACCTATTGCCACTGGCACAGACATCAATGATTACCTATTTACTACTTATGATGCTTTGGGAAGACCATACAGAACCAAAGACCTAGAAGGTAATATCCTAAAACAAAACGAGTACCACATTCAAATCAACCAAAATTAATTTAGCCATGAAAAAATTAAGGTTTAGTATCCTATTCGCGCTCATAGGATTGAGCGCAATGGCTCAAAATAAGCCCAACGCGGCTGCTGTAAAGCCAACGCCTAGCCTCACTCCGTTTAGGTTTAGTCCAGAAACCAATCTGCCTGTACTAAAGTTAAACGTAGTAAAAAGCTACGAGTTTAACGTACCTGTAAAAACCGAAGCAGAGGTAGCCTATGCAAAAAATGTGGTGGTGCAAAGCAATCTTAACATCACCTATACCGATGGTTTAGGAAGGGTACGTCAAACATTTACCCGTAGGCCTACGCCCAACAGCAAAGATTTAGTGGAGGCCTATCATTATGGCCTAGATGGCTTGCCTGCAGAATCGCCATTGCCTATTCCCATGGCCAATATCAATGGCGATTATGTAAAAGATATAGAAACTGCTCTTAGAAATGCCTACGATCAACTAGGTTATACTGGTGAGGATTTTCTATATACTAAAACCCACTCCGAATTATCTCCTTTAAAGCGAGAGTTAAGCACCTTTGCCCCTGGCAATACTTGGCAGGGTGCGGGTAAAGGGGTTTCTAAACAAATGGAGTTTTTAGCCAACCCTCAGCTGCCTAGGTTTGGTATTTCTGCTGCGGGCTTGCCTGTTGCCAATGGCTTATATGATACACTTACGCTGATAAGCCTTTTGGATGAACAAAACGGCAATGGTGCTGCTATACAGAAGCAATACTATAATGATTTAGGACAATTGGTTTTTGATATCATAGAGGGTGGTGCCCAAAAACTCATTACTGCTTATGTGTATGATGTGTATGGCAGGTTGGTTTACAGGGTTACGCCCAAGGCTTATGACACCTTTATGGCTACTGGTAGTTTGAGTACTGCTGTGCTTGACGAATTATGTTTTACCACCCGCTACGATGAAGAAAGCAGGCCTATTGCTTTACGAAAGCCTGGTTGTGGTTGGCAGTTAAATGTATTGGATATACAAGGCAGGGCAGTGCTTACACAAGATGCCGCGCAGGCCACTGCGGGCGATTGGACTTTCTACAAATACGATGCTTTTGGACAATTGGCGCAAAGTGGGGTTTGGCATACCGCAGCCATGGGGAGTATCAGTCAGGCGCAATTGCAGGCTTGGGTCAACCAAAACCCTGCACCCAATGCCTTTATCCATTATTTGGTGAATGTGTCGGTTCAAACCTATGCCAACTACCAAACCTTTGCTGGGGCAGAGGTATTGTTAACCCATATTTATGGCGAGTATGGCGCCATACCAAACTTGCCTTTCTCTACCAATATTGCCCAAAGAACAGAAGGATATAAAACCAATTTGGCGCATAACATACGTGGTATGCAAACGGGCAGTTTGGCGGCAACCTCAGACAATTCTGGCTTGGTGCAATATGCTTATTACTATAATGAGTTGGGCGAGTTGATCCAAACAGTGATTAGAGGCACCAACCAAAAGATTAGGTTTAATGCCAGTGGGTATGATTTTAAAGGAGAGCTGGTAAAAAGTATAGAGCGACAAGGCACCATAGAAACCAATACCAAGTTTGCCAAAGATGGCTGGGGACGGCCTGTTAAAACCGAGCATAAGCTAAACAATGCCTCTTATTACAGGGTAGTGGGTAGGTATTATTACGATGATTTAAGTAGGCTAAGTACCCGCAAGTTAGGTGGCATGGGGTATAACCTAAATTATGAGTATAACATTAGAAATTGGATTACGGGAATTAATAAGAATTATGCGCTGCAGAAAAATGCCAGCGACTTTTTTGGGATGCAAATTTTTTATGAGCATGGCTTTGATAAGACTTACCTCAATGGCAAGATAGCAGGCATTATTTGGCGTAGCAAAGGTACCTCAGACGAGATGCGTAGTTATGGCTATGAGTATGATTTTGCAGGCAGGTTATTGTTGGGAGATTATTATCAGGTAAGCGATAACCAACCGGGTCAATGGCTAAAAACGCAAAAGGATTTTACCGAAAGCAATTTAAGTTATGATGCCAATGGCAATATACTTTCTATGAAACACATGGGCTTAGACCAAGCTAAGAACATTGTGGTGATAGATGATTTAAGTTATGTATATGCACCCAATAGCAATAAACTTTTGGGCGTGTCTGAAAGTGCTGCTTCGCAATCTAAAAATCCTGCGGTGAAAGATGGCTTGGGGGATTTTAGAGATGTGGGAACCAGCGGCAGTACAGATTATGGATACGATGCCAATGGCAATGTAAAGTCGGATGCCAATAGAGGGATTAACAACATCAACAATACTTGGTTTGGCTTAAACAAGCCTGTGTTAATTGAGTTTGCCAACAACCATCAGGTAAAGTATGTGTATGATGCTACTGGTGCTTTGCAAAGTAAGGTGGTGATGCAAAGTAATCCTACCTTAAGCACCCGGTACGATTATGTGGGCAGTATTACCTATAAGGATGGGAAGCTAGAAACGGTAAGCCATGCCGAAGGGAGGATACGCATAGAGGCAGGAAGCAATACGTATACCTATGATTATTATGTAAAAGATTATTTAGACAATGTAAGGTGTATTATATCCGAGCAGCAAGTAGATACTTGGAGTGCGGCTACGCCGCCAGATGCCGTGGTTTGGCCTGGTAGCACAACAGGTGGAGGCATAGAAGATGGTGGAGTGGTAGTAGATGCCAATGGCAATGTTACAGGTAGTAACCCTGCGCCAATCTTGTATTTGGCTACTAGCGAGATGCCTTACGACTCATTAGAAGAATTGTTTTTTGACCATTTGGATGATACCCGTGGCAATAAAATTTTGAGTGCTGATAGCACAGACATTAAGGTAGCTAAATTAAACGCTGCCGAAGGAAAGGTATTAGGGCCAGGCTTGTTATTAAAGGTAATGGCAGGCGACCAAATTGAGTTAAGCTTAGAGGCTTTGTTTTTAAGCAGCAATGCCGCGCCAACCCAATTGCCTATTGGGCAATTGGCCTCGGGTATATTGTCTACCCTTACAGGAGCCGGTGGGGTTTTAGATGCGGCAGGGCTTAGCCCGTTGAGTGGGCATGTATCTGCTACCAGTTTGTTGAGTGTATTGCAACAACAGCAAGCCAATGCGGCAGACACTACCTTGCCTAAGAGCTTTTTAAACTATTTGTTTTTTGATGAAGAGATGCGCCTTAAGCCAGAGCAGAGTGAGGCCTTGCAGGTGGCAAATAGCAATCAATGGGAAGATTTAATTATCCCTAAGTTTAGTATCCAAGAGAATGGGTATGTGTATATTTTTAGCAGTAATTTATCGTCGCAAACGGTGCGTACAGATAACCTAAAGGTGGTGCATTACCAGGGGCAGTTGTTAGAGGAGTTTCATTATTATCCGTATGGCTTAACCTTTGAGGTGAGCAAAGCAGTAAGCTTAGGGCAGGGCAGCAAGCAAAGGTACAATGAGCAGTTTATAGAGCGGGAGGAGTTTGTGGATGCCAATGGCGATGCGTATGGCTTAGAGTGGTATGATTTTGCGTTTAGGAGCTATGATGTGCAGATAGGGCGTTGGATGCAGCCCGACCCGATGATGCAGCATGCCTCGCCGTATTTGGCGATGGGAGATAACCCAGTGAGTTTGGTGGATCCATTGGGGTTGGAGGATGGTGATGATGCTAAACCAAAATACAATGGAAGATTACCTGTATTAGTTGTTACAGCTACACGTCTTCCATC
>CAYUDC010000136.1:0-6387 GCA_964443415.1 uncultured Chitinophaga sp.
GAAATGAAAGAAAAGAAAGACCGTGTAGACGATGCTTTGCATGCTACTCGCGCTGCGGTTGAAGAAGGTATTGTTGCGGGTGGTGGTGTAGCTTACATCCGTGCCATCGAAGCCTTGGCCAATCTTAAAGGAGCCAATGAAGACGAGAATACAGGTATTGCCATCATCAAACGTGCCATCGAAGAGCCATTGCGTCAGATTGTTGCCAATGCTGGTGGTGAAGGTTCTGTAGTAGTAAATAAAGTACGTGAAGGTAAAGCAGATTTTGGTTACAATGCGCGTACCGAGCAATACGAGAACTTAATTGCTGCAGGTGTAATCGACCCAACCAAAGTAAGTCGTGTTGCCCTTCAAAATGCTGCTTCGGTTGCCTCAATGATTTTAACTACTGAGTGTATCTTAGCAGAAGAGAAAGAAGCTAACCCAGCTCCAATGCCAGGCGGAATGCCAGGTGGTATGGGCGGAATGGATTATTAATAGAAAGCCTTTCGCTTTTAAATATTCAAAAAAAATCCCGTGGCGTAAGTCATGGGATTTTTTTTGTAACTTTTTTTAGCAAATGCAGTTATAGTATCAAATTTCCATTAAGAGCCGATCAATATGTTAGAAGAAACTACAGCGCAACAAGAAGAATGGCGGCAGATACAGCTAGCCATTCGAAACTTGGATGATTTTGCCCCTTTGTATCGAAAATATATCAGGCAAATTTTTAATTATTGTTACCATAAGGTGGGCAACCAAGAAGAGGCGAAAGACTTGGCTCAACAAGTTTTTATAAAGGCGATGCTCCATCTTAAACAGTTTAAAAATAAGGGATATGGTCTTGGTCCATGGTTGTATAAAATAGCCTATAACGAAATTAACGATTGGTTCAAACAGAGAAATAAAGAAGAAGTTTGGTTACACCAAGCTGCGCTATGGGAAGAATTGGGTATGGTTGACCCAAATCATGCGGCGATCATTACAGATGAAATGCTAGCGATGGCATTATCTAAAATAAAGCCAGAGGCGCTAGAATTAGTAAGGTTGAGATACTTCGAGAAAATGCCTTTTGCCATGGTTGCTGAGGTGTTGTCTATCTCAGAATCAAATGCCAAGGTTCGAATGCATCGTACGATCAGTGAATTGAAAAATCATCTTTCTAAACTAATGAGTCATGAAAACTAAAAAATATAGAATCGTAAAAAATTTACCAGAACCTTCTGCTGATTTATTAAAGGAGCTGGAGAGTTTTGAAATGATTAAAGCTAAGGCCGAGAACGCAAACCCAAAAGATTATAAGCTTTCAAAGCAATTATCACCAATGAAAATGGTAGCGTGGTTTGGGTCTATTGCGCTGCTAGGTGTGCTTGTATTTGTTTGGATAGGGATAAAAAGCCAAACAGAAATAAAGGTGCCAGAAGTTACATCGTATCGAAGTGTGCCGATCAAAGAAATTGAGCCACCATTCGAGAAATTTGAATTGTTCTCAGGCGTAGGTGATACCTTGTATACACAAAGGGGAAGTGTAATTATCATTCCACCATGTAAGTTATTAGATGGCCAACAACAAGAGGTTTCTGGGAAGGTTGAGCTTTTGTTTAGACAATGGAATAATGCGGCTGAAATTGCCTTAAGTGGAGTCACTATGAATGATACATCAGGCGGCACTAGTAACTTATTTGAATCGAATGGTATGTTTGAAATACAGGCTACCCAAAACTCAAAACCTTTGCAAGTTAACCCAGATTGTCCTTGCAAAGTGTTATTGGCCACTAATAGTTTAGATAGTCGGTTCAATAATTATTATCTAGATACTGCTCAACAAAAGTGGCAATACCTCCAACCAATACAAGTAGAAAATAGGTTGCCAAGCAAGATAGATTTGGCTTCATTACCTGCTGCCATGCCTCCAGCAGCTTCTAATGAATTGTTGGATCAAGAAGAAGTGTTATTGCCAGTTAAGCAATTGCCAGCAGCTCCGCAGGAGGATAATCCATCACTTCCCGATTTTAAAATTGTGGCTGATGAAACCGACTATCCAGAGTTGGCACTGTATAAGGGAGTATTATTTGAGGTAGAACCTAGGGAAGCAGAAAGGGCGGTGCCGCTTTTTGCAAAAACATGGAGCAATATAGATTTAGTAACCATCAAATCTGGGCGTTTGTATAAAGTGCGTATGCAAAAGATGACTAGGGGTGGATTAGTGATGGCAGCAGATTCGATTTTAGTTCATCCTATTATTCCAGATGAAAACTATGAGGAAGCCCTAGCCCAATACCAAAAATTAGAGTTAGAGTATAATAAGGAACTGGAGCGCCAAAAAAGAATAGCCTTACAAAAAGCAAGAGAAAGAAAATTACAAGATAGTCTCGAACGAGCCATTGAGCAGCTTAATAAGGTCGCAGCAGAAAATTTAACCTCTCAGCATTTAACACATTCTAATCAATTAGATTATGGTAATCTGAGGGCATCATTTACTGTGGCTAATTTTGGTATTTACAATAGCGACTTCCCCGTTCCCAAACCCTCCAAAACATTGGTGGCAAAAGTGAAGTCGAAAAACAACGTTCACTGTGCCCATATTTATCAGGTAATACCCGCTATTAATTCATTTATGACAAATTATCCAAACCAATATAAGTCTAAGGATGGAGACGTATTTACCATCAAGCCGTTTTATTCGGATAAGGAAAAATGGTTTATTGTTTTAAATGAAAATAGCATAGCAGTATGGGAGTCTAGCTATATTAGAAAAAATCAATTCGAATCAAGCGTTTACCTAAATGTAGAAGAGGCCAAAATTTATCGCGAACTTAAATCGCCAAAAGATGCTGTGGCCGTTTTATTAAAATAGGGGAGGCTTATTTATTTGGGAGAAAAAAGGTGTGTTGTAACATAATAGACTTTATATTCGTTTAAGGATAAATTTATAGCTATGAATAGATTTGTAATTGTTACTTTTTTGATGTTTTTCTGCAACTGGTTGTCGGGTCAAACCGATTATTATTCTCCTGCTATGGGACGATACCATAAAGGTTTTGAGCCAAAGTCTAAACACAAGCCAGCGGTTACCTATGATTCAACTTATGATGCAAAAGGCAAGCTTAAGTATGCTTCATTTGAGCAGTTTAATACCTTAGGGAAATTAACCTATCGCCATTCGAAGAACGGAAAGCGTCAAACATTTTATACCTATTTTAGAGACACCATTTATAAATCTGCTACTACACTATGGAGGGGAGATACTGCTGGCATATGGTGGTATGATTTTAATGCAAATGGGAAAATTATCCAGTATCAATATGCTTACAAGAGTGTTCATAAAGTAAAGTGGAGTCAGAGCACCCTTTATGATAACCAAATGCGCCCCGTGAAGTATGAAAATAAAAACCATAAAGGTGAAGTAACAGGTTATTCTGCTATATTATACTCGGATAGCGGGAAGGTAGCCGAGCGAAGGTATTATAACAAAAAGGGCAAGTTAAAAAGTGTTTATTCTTATGCATGTGATGCTAAAGGAGAACAGCTCAAAAATGTAAGCAGTGTGAACTATTGCACTAGCAAAGGCGTGCATGCTGATGGAAGGTTCTATGAAACCATTGAAACGATTAGAGATGGAAAAGCCAGTAGGCAAATTTATACTTACAGTTCGGATAGTCTTTTGTTGAGTTATGAATATACAGATGTAAAAGGTAGGTCTAAAAGAAAGTGGTTATATTATTACGATGATCAACACCAAATAACCAAAGTAGAATATTATGGCGCAAAAAATAAACTGGGTTCATTTAATACCTTTTCGTATAACAAACGCAGTTACGTATCCGAACTAAGGAGTTATAAAGCAAATGGTAAATTAAGCTCTGTTCAAAAGTCGAGTTATATTTGGCATAATTAACATTGAATTTTAGCAGCTGAGCTGTATCATTGTTCTGAATTGTTTTTAAATGATAACAACATGAACAAAGCAGCCAAATGGATAGTTGGAACTCTTTTAATTGGTTTTATTCTATTATTTATAACAGGCAACCAACATGTGCCTCGTACCATTTATATGACCATTCTTCATGGGAAGCTTGGGCCTGGCATTGATGAATTAAATGATTTCCCAACGAGGAAGATTTCTACTGATAAGCCTCAGCCTTGGATTAAATCTGCAAAGTATAATCAGGTAAAAGTGAAGGATACTTGGTTAAGTAAATTCAAAGAATTTAAAACTACTGCCTTAGTAGCCATTCACAAAGATAGTTTACTTTTCGAATGGTATGATTTAGATTATGATTCGAGTACGCTTAGCAATAGTTTTTCTATGGCCAAGAGCTTTACTTCGGCACTTATTGGTTGTGCATTAAAAGATGGATTTATAAAGAGTTTGGATGAACCAGTAGGCAATTATGTTGATGCTTATAGGGCTGTACCCTATGATAAAATTACCATCAGGCATGTGCTGATGATGAGCTCAGGATTGGATTTTAAAGAAGATTATGGTAGCATGTTTTCTTGGCCTGCTAAAGCTTATTATGGCAAAGATGTCAATGCTACGGTGATGAATCCTCCAAAGGTAAATGAGCCAGGTACAGTTTATGCTTACAAAGGTGGCGACACACAGTTGTTAGGAATGGTATTAGAAAAGGCTACAGGCAAACGAGTAGCAGAATATGCCTCACAAAGATTATGGCAATTGATGGGTGCAGAGTCTGATGCTTTTTGGAGTTTAGATGTAGAAGGTGGAATGGAAAAAGTGAGTTGTTGTTATTATGCCACAGCAAGAGATTTTGCACGATTTGGAAAGTTATATATGCAATATGGTAGCTGGAATGGTATTTCCTTAATTGATAGCAACTACATAGGATCAAGCCTAATGCCAGGAGCACCTGTGACGGCATATGGTAAAACCAATACCGAATATGGCTACCAGTGGTGGTTGCTTAAAGACAAAGGGGATGAAGTGTTTTATGCTCGAGGCATCAAAGGACAGTATATTTTTGTAGTGCCATCAAAACAATTGATATTCGTAAGGTTGGGTCACAAAAGAGCAGAAAAAAAAGATGATGAGTTGCCCCAAGATATTTTTGATTATTTAAACTTTGCCAGAGAAATCATCAAAGATTAATCTCGCACATCTACAAGGTATTCTATATTTTCTGGAGAAGGTCCAGTGATTTTTATGAGTCCTTTTTTTCCTTTACGCGTTACAATGACTAAGCCGTCTTTGTTGGTGCCTATATAATCATAAATAGGGTCTAGCAAAATTTCACCTTGCTCGTTGATAAGGCCTAATAAGCCCATTTTTTCTACGCGGGCATAGCCTTTTTCAAATGGATAAATTTGGTCGAATTCTGGTTTTATTACCTCTTCTCCTTGCGTGTCTATAAAACCCACTTTACCATTTCTGATTACTTTGGCTCTACCATTTTTAAATGGATAAATTACATCATATCCTTTTAAAACTTTACCCCCAACTCTTTTTTGGGCAGTTGAGTTTTCTGACCCCAAAAATAGAAATACCGCGATTAATAATAAGGTTCTCATTCAGTGCGCAAATTAATAGTTTTGAATGAATTTCAAATGTTATGCCACTTTAATGTAAATTTAATTATTAAAATCGCATATTCGCATAAATTTATTAATCTAAATGGACAAATTTTCCAAGAAAACTTCAAAAGCATTAATTTTTAGAGGTTTGTTTTATTTACTTGGTGGGATTGCTGGATTATTTCTAAACCTTAGCCCAGGCGGCGAAGCGATAAAATTAGTTAGCCTAACTTGCATACTTTCTGGTGGTACAATTCTGGTAAGTGCTTTCGGTCATAAAAAGAAGGAGCAAGTTTGGTATTTTGCAGCAGTTTGGGGATTATTAGAATTAGCCTTAGGAATTTACTTAATGGTTGTTGAACCTGATTACGAATTTTTTGTAAATTTAGTTGGTATTTTGGCCATTCTGGCGGGCTTATTTACTTTAACTATTTCGTTTAGCGCTAAAAGAAAACAAAATTTTCTCTACTTAGTATCCATATTAAATGCTGCTTGGGGATTTGGTGTAAGTAGCTTTTACCCGCTTATTTCAGATTTTTTTGGAATGGTATTGGTTGGTTATTTTATTGTGATAGGGCTTTTAAGCATTTATGGTGGCCTATTATATCAATCTGTGCAAGAAAAAATGTCTAGGAAAAAGATGAATCGTTAGGCCGTTGAGTTTAGAACGAATTTTAACGTAAATTAAATCCTTATGAAGGCAAAAACTAGAAATATATTATACATTTTTAGTCTTAGTCCGGCTGTACTTTGCGTCCTTGGAAATTTAATCGGAGGATATTTTACCTTACTTAATACCATCTATTCTTTAGGAGTTTTAGCTATCACCGAGTGGCTGGTTAAACCCATCAGTTCAAATGACGCTTCTGCTAA
>CAYUDC010000137.1:0-6146 GCA_964443415.1 uncultured Chitinophaga sp.
TTCGGAGTTAATGTATTTGCCCTAAACGAAACTGGCAGCATCAGCATTGGAGATGTTGTGCTGCCAGTTACTTACCTCAGCAAAGTAAAATTAATGCTTTCTGCTTTTTCTTTATTGTCCCACTTTTGTTTGTATTTTATCCAAGCCACATAAACACCTGCAGGGGATTCTTGTCCATTAAACTTTCCATCCCAACCTTCTGAGGCTTGTGTGCTGGTGAATAACAAAACGCCCCATTGATTATAAATCCTAAGCTCATAAAAGAGCGCATTATTCATTACGGGTAAGAAGTAATCGTTTAAGCCATCTTTATTAGGGGTAAAAGCATTGGGTAAGAAAAAAGCATCTCTACACCAATCTGTGATGTTTATATCTTTAGTAGAATAACAATCACGGTGGTCTACTACGGTAATTTTTTGTGTTTGGGGAATGGTAAATCTCTTGCTTTGTGTGGTTTCTCCCCCAGGTTCCCATAAGTAACTTTTAAAATTACCAGCATTTAGTGTTAAATCTAATCCATCTTTAAAACAGACCCCTGTATCTGCAGGGATAGGTATTATTGCATCTGGAAAATAGTTCACCTTAAAGGTATCTAAAATTGTACAATTATATTGTTGTTTCTGTAGCCAATAAGCACCATTTTGGCTTACCATCCTATATCGTGTGGTATCTAAATTATCCCATAAGTATTTTATGCCAACACCTCCATCTAGCCTTAATGTTGCGCCTTTGCACATGCTGGTATCTGTAACATAATAACCGAGGGCAGGTAGCTCTTTTACCAAAAAGGTGTCATAAGCCAAGCAGTTTGCATTGTTTTTTTCTACCCAATAAATGCCACCTTTTTTTACAGTAATTTGTTGGTTGGTATCTCCTGTGCTCCACTTGTTGTTAAAAGTTTGGTTACTTTTTAAAATCAAACTCAATCCACTGCAAAACCCAGTGTCAAGTGTTGTATTTTCAGTTTGAATGTTTAAAATTAGACTATCGATAACTGAAATGCTGGCATGATAACTACTTTTTACCCAATAGATACCACTGTTTGTAAAATATCTAAGGGCAGCAGTATCTCCATCATGCCAAATTGCATTTTTATACCCTTTGCGTTTGCCCAAAGCAATGCCGCGGCCATAACATAGTAGGGTATCCGTTAAACTATTTCTTTCATTTTTTATGCTTACCCTAAAGGTGTCTATTCTACTGCATAAATCAACTTGGGTGCTCACCCAATAAATACCACTGTCTTTTACCAAAATAGTTTGATTGGTATCTCCGGTGCTCCAGAGGTAACTTTTACTGCTTGGAGCTGCTAATTTTGTGTTAAATTCTAAGAGGGTGTCTTTTGAAAACATTCCTGGTTCAAGCACTTTTATTTCTAGTGTGTCAATTACCCACTCTGTCCAACCATAACTTTTAACCCAATAGATGCCAGGGGCACTAAAACTTCTTTGGGCAAGGGTGCTACCGTCTTGCCACACACAACTGTCAAAATCATCGCGCATGGCTAAACTTGCCAAGGTGTTTTTACAGACTAAGATACTGCGCTTGGTAGATTTTGGCACCTTTACCACACTGATGTCGTCTAAGAGTAAACCACTAATTGAAATTGAGTAAATATTATAATTGGGTATAGGTCTTCCTTCAGCATCATGTGTTGGGGCATCTAATTTATGACAAGGCCCGTCATAGGTAAAATCTCCTAAAATTAAAAACTTCTCATTTCCTTTTGCAGTATAATAAAACCTAATGCGGTGCCATTTAATGTTTGTAATCCCATTCCAACCAGGATTAGCATCAATAAAGTTATTAGGCTTATTCATTAAACCTTGTTTAGCAGGCACAAATTTATTGCGCGTATTCCATGGATATTGGTTGGAAAAATTAAGGGGCTGGTAGCAACTGTCTTCTGCAAAATACATCCCTATGCCTGAAATGGAATTATGATATGGGGCAGACTTTGCTACCCACATTTCTGCTCTATAAACAGAGTCCTTTTCCATTTTAGAAAGTAGCCCTGTTCCAATATAATTATAACATTCTGAATTTGTAAAATTATTTGTAAAATATATTACTGGAATAAAATGAAGACTATTCAACCCTGTTCTTGCAAAATCACCATAATAACAAATATAATTTCCTCTGCCAGGTATGCCTGAACCATCAGGTATAAAGGTTTTATTTGTAGCTAAATAATACCTGTCAATCGATGTAAGTCTTCTATTCGCTAGATACCAAAAACTATGGTTAGGTTTATTTGGATAATTTGGTTCGTCTCTACTAGTATCTTTATCCATTCTTGTATAAGGCAAATAAACATTACAATTAGGGTTAATTTCCATGCCACCATTGGGCACTAAATTTAATTGTGCATTTGCACCAAGCCCAATGCCTACTACAAACCATAAAAGCAGGCAATTGCTAATGCCCGCTTTTGTGGTTTGGTGATATGTTTTTAATAAACCCAATATTATTCTTTTATGAGTTTCATGCTATGTAAACCCAAGTTGCTTTGCACTTTCACAAAATATACACCAGAGGCATAGTCTTTCATATTTATGGCAAATCCATTGATGCTTACTGTATCAAAACGTTGAATGATTTTTCCATTCAAATCTAACACTTCAATGTTTCCAATTAACATTTCTGAATTCTCGCATAACAAATATACCATGTTTCTGCTCGGGTTTGGATATAAAGTTAATGTTTCTGCAGGTTGTTTGATGGTTATTAAGTTTGTAAAACTTCCCTCATCGTCTCCTCCTCCAGGAGGAAAGCTTCCGTCTTCACTATTTTCATCTCCCCCTTCGCCATCTTGTCCGTCTTCACCAGTCTCACCCGCCACAGGCACATCCCATATCTCTGGCATATAAGGTAATTCTGGATACTCACTTATGCCTCCGCCACCACCTCCGCCACTGCTACCAGAGTTTCCTTGTAAATATCCTATTGGATATACCCATTCCATCTCAAAAGGTAAACAACCTTTTCTGCAATCATTTCCAGGATTGGCCATTTCAAAAACACGTCCTTGCTCTGCAACATAAGGTAAGTAATCCTCATATTTATATTTATTAGTGGCCAAAGCAATGCCATTAAATTCTACTGCTCCATAATCGTAGGTTAAAGTATGATATAAAGTTGTTTTTAAAGTGCTTGCTAAAATTGAAACATTGGGTGTGATAAAAAATGGACTAGTATAATTATTTATATTCACACCCGCATCTGAGTGTATGGCATTACAATTTACCATGTCTATACTGCTCAGTTTACACCAAAATACATTGTATCTATACTTGTTAAACACTGCAACTGGAGAGCCTAATCTATCATTTCTAAACTCCGTCACTGGCACATCATCAATCCGCTCAAAGGCAATGAGCAATTGAGTGTTCTTATAATAATAACAATACTGTATTCCTTTAGAACCAGAATTAACTGTTATGGGTACATTGTTCTTTTTATCTAAATATGAATTGATAAACTTACCAGTATTCTGGTATTCGATATAATTTGGATATTCAATGGCCTCATCCATTTCTGCCAATACCCTATAAGCTTCATTGCAGGCGCAATCATAAACGGTATAGGTGTTTTTATCACATACATTCACAGCACAGTTTACCGGAAATCCATCTGCACCATCGCTAGAGCTAAGGTTAGGGATAGGCTCACCTGTCATACCCATACCTTTTAGCCCCACATCTCTTTTCACATGCAAACTTTTTGTGAAATTACTGGCCGTGCCAAACCTAATGCTGGCCGAACCTACATTGCCACCGCTCCCCCCTTGGCCGCCACTGGCACCATCGCCGCGCTGTCCCCTTATACCACCTGCCCCATATCCAATTAATTCATTGCCATTATTACACTTTGCATCTCCACCCATTCCCCCGCTGCCAGATTCTCCATAATTGGGGGAAGAAATAATTGGAGGGGCGTTATACCCATTCTCTGCGCTGATATCTACAACCGGACTACCCGTATTCACAATAATTTCATTGGCCAAAATAATGATGGCACCGCCTCCTTTACCACCATTGCCTCCTTGCCCTCCATTACTGCCTGGATTTGATTTTAACCCTACTTGCCCCTGGTAAGCAGGGTCGCCACCATTTCCGCCATTACCGCCTTGGCCGCCTCCGCCACCGCCTTTGCCTCCATTTCCTTGCATGCCTGCATTTCCTAAAAACACCAAATTAGGTGGTGCAATAGGGCTATGATTTAAGCGTGTTTCTGGTAAAAAACCAGCATCTCCAAAAGCGCCCGTAAAGGCATAACCGCCTGTTCCTCCTTTCCCTCCATTTTGAGAAGTCAAATTACAATCTCCTGAGGGTTGCCCCAAAGGTCTAAACTCAGGGCCTATTTGTAAACCATTATTGCCGTCTATAGGAAATGTTGGGGGATTGAAAATATTATCGGTAGGTATACCACTTCCTCCATTTCCCCCATTTCCTCCCAAATTTAAGTTTCTAAATCCTTTTTGAGCTACATTTATCCAAGCACCTGCGTTGATGGTAAGTTTGTTTTGAACCAAGAAGCAACTTACTCCGCCAGTATTGCCATCCCAATTGTGGCAGGTTACCTCTGCACCATTATTTAGCGTGAGGTTATTGAATTGAGGTACCAAAATCACCTGAAGTTTACAATCTGCTCCATCTGTTAAGCACCAATTGTTTTTGGTAAATTTATTTACCCTTAAAACAATTGCGCCAGTACCAAAAGGAGGTGGAGGTAAGGTAAAAACTGATTGAATTAAAGCTATTTGATAATTTCTGTTTGGCAAGGGACTTTGGGTTTGCGCCATGTTCATAATTAACACCCTATTCTGCTGATTGGTATTAGGGTCTATTTTTGAAAACATGAAACTTGGAGATTGAATGGTGTGCGACGGGTCAAGTTCAATTTCATCATAAGCACTATTGCTTGGGTCTATCTCTGTTACCCTAGCTCTGGTTTCATCTGTATAATAAGTAAAACTTAAGGTGGCATTTCCTAAAGACCCATTGCCTGCACTTTGTGCAATTATGTTGCCAACACTAAAAACTAATAATATAGAAAATAAAAATTTTGACATTTGATTTGAAATTTAAAATTATTATCAAAATTTGATATTTGGCTTATTGCCAATTGTTCTAAAAGTTAATTAACATTTATTTAAGGTATTTTAAGTTGTTTAATAGGCAATTATTTATAATTCAAAATTATCTGCCTTATCGTTACCCTATAAGGTAAATTTTTCTAAATGAGGGGTAATTTTTTTACCCCTTGAGGTAAAAATTTAAATGAGTAATCTAAGCGCTCTAAGAATACTTGGATTTCAATTTTAATTATCGGAAATTGCACTAAGCCAATTATTAATACCATAATGACTACCCCAAAACCTATTAGAATCATCCTCATTGACGATGATCTTATTTACTGTAAAAGCCTTCAAATGTATTTTAACTCTCATCCTAAAATAGAAATAGTTAGGTATTTTAATAGGTCAGACCAAATCACTTTAGAATTATTAAAGGACATTGATTTTACCCATATTATTCTTGATTTGGTAATGCCTAATAAATCAGGAATAGAAATGTTGGAGAGTTTTCAAAAATGGCAAATTCAAGTCCCAATCATAGTATCAACTTCTTATGCTGATGCCAGCTATAATGAAACATTGAAAGCCTATGGGTTCAATTATTGTCTTCAAAAATGTTCCCCAATAGAATTTTCAAAACAACTAATCACAATATTAGATACCCCACAAGATACTACTCTTCCTAAAAATGAAATCAAATTAAGCGAAAGAGAAGTACAACTTATTTTGTTAATTAATAAGGGCAAAAAGCAAACAGAAATTGCAGAGGAGTTAAACCTAAGTAAGGAGTCTGTTAAAAAATTAAAAGCTGCCATAGCCAAAAAGTTAGCAATTGAAAATACCCCAATGGCATTTTATAAAATGGCAAATGAATTGGGTTATGAGCACTCCAATTAACTTATACTTTGCTAAAATATGGTTTAAAAGTATTTCAATGAAAGGAAACTTACACTAAACGAAAATGGCAGCATCAGCATCGGAGATGCTGTGCTGCCATTTACTTAAAAATACCTTGTTAATTATGCGTATGCCTCAGTTGGGATACAAGCGCATACCAAGTTTCTAT
>CAYUDC010000138.1:0-2446 GCA_964443415.1 uncultured Chitinophaga sp.
GTATTATGTCTGTGTTAATGGTAAACGATAACATTGATTTTAATACCATGAAAGACCTACTAAATCTCACCGATGGAAACTTGGCCAGCCATATTGCGGCCCTCGAAAAATTAGAATATGTAAGTGTCAAAAAACAATTCATCGGCAAAAAACCTAATACCTTTTTCGAAGCTACTTCACTTGGCAAATCTGCTTTTAAACAGCACTTAGACGCGCTAGAAAAACTCCTTAAAGGCAGTTAATTTTTTTTATCATTTCACTTTGAAATTCAAAGCACTTTTAAAATCAAAAAATAAATGAAATCAAACAAATTAAATTTTGTGGCTGCAATGGCCTACACCTTTTTACTCTACCATGAAGGTATTGGCTTGAATGTACTTCTGCTCAATCTTATTTTAATCGGAATGCAGCTTTGGGTCAACCCGAAAGCCTTTAAAGAAAATAGCACCAAATGGCTAAGTGCGGCAGCTCTGTTTAGCGCCACTGCAGCCTTTGTTAACGGACATATTCTTTCGGTATTAGCCAATATACTATCTTTAATTTTCCTATCCATCAGCATAGCCGTTCCCAAACTGTCTATGCTGGGTTACCTAGTTCAAGGCCTATTTGCTTACTCGGCAAGTCCATTTGCCAAACTCGGCAAAATGTTTGACAAAGAAATGCCCGTGGCATCTGAAAGTACTGATGAAAACCAAACAGGAACGCAACAAGTAAACTATAAACTCATCATCATTTTTAGCAGCATCATCTTCATCGTATTCTTTGGCATTTACAGAAATATGAGTGTAGGGTTTGATGTATTTCTAAAACAAATCAATCTAGATTTTATCTCCTTCCCAGTCACCCTACATTACCTTGTTGGATGTATTTTATTAGGCACCTTTTTTATGCCAGTATTGCTCAATCACCTAGTAGAAAAAGAACAAGGACTTAGCCATCTGCAGGTATTTACAGACTTTAAATCTTATCAAATAATGGGCATTACTGTTACAGAAGCTACAGAAAAGATGTTAGCTAAAGTGGTATTTATCGGTTTGAACCTATTACTCGTACTGGTAAACTTAGTTGATACTTATTACTTAAGCATGAAGATAATGCCGGATGGAGTAAGCTTTTCGGAGTATGTTCATCAAGGGGTAGATGCTTTAATTTGGTCGATCATACTGGCTATAAGTATTATTCTATGGGTATTTAGAGGAAGCCAAAGCTTTAGCGAAAACAAAAACATACAAGTACTAAGTTATATCTGGATAGGCTTAAATATTTGGTTGGTATTTACTGCCGCTTTTCGCAATCACCTTTACATCCACGAAGCCGATTTATACACTTATAAACGTATAGGAGTTTACTTTTTCTTATTCTGCGCAACAGCAGGCTTGGTGCTTACTTATGTTAAAATAAGGTATAAACTTAGCAACTACTTCTTGGTTCAAACCAACACCTTACTTTGGTTCTCTTTACTAATTATTACAACGGCCTTTAACTGGGACCGAATCATTGCCAACCACCATGTAGCGCATGCGATGGCAAAAAACCGAGTAGCCGATACCAACTACCTCTATAAATTATCTAGAGCGGCCTACCCTGCCATTGCAAGGTATACTAAACACACTATGGGTACCTTTAAGAATGAGCAAACAGGTGAAACCATAGAGACTTATAATGATGCTCACTACCTCTATCAAGAAATGAATGATCACTTGGCCAATAAAACTTGGAAATCATTCAATCTTGCTAATCAACAAACTATAAACGAATTGCACACCATTTTAAATAGCAAATAATATGAAAGCAAAAACCATTAATCTAATCATCTTTAGCATAGCCATGGCCATGCTAGAAACAGCTGTAGTCATTTATCTAAGAGCATTATACTATCCACAAGGCTTCAAATTTCCAGTAGAGACCTTAGGGTCAACCATACTCATAACAGAGCTTTTTAGGGAATTAGCCACCCTCATCATGTTGGGTAGTATTGGCTACATGAATGGAGATACTAAAACCGAAAAAATCACCGCATTTTTATTCAGCTTTGGCATCTGGGATATTTTCTATTATGTCTTCCTAAAAGTATTTCTAAACTGGCCAGCCAACATCTTAGATTGGGATTTACTGTTTTTATTACCAGTGCCATGGATAGGTCCTGTTCTTGCTCCATGCATCGTTTCTTTGAGCTTTATTGCCTTACATCTGTTGGTGCTATACAAAAAGAAACAGGGACAAAACGTTAGTTTACATAGGACATTTTGGGCATTGAGCTTATTAGGCTTTGCAGTGATGCTTTACACCTTTATGGCAGATTCCACCGCTATTCTTATTAAAATCTATCAATCGAATATGAATTTCGACCTACTATCTGGCATTAGAAGTTTGATACCTACTTCTTATAACTGGCCTGTTTTCTTATTAGGAGAAGCTGTTTTCTTAGGTGCCATTAGCACTTTGA
>CAYUDC010000138.1:2546-6133 GCA_964443415.1 uncultured Chitinophaga sp.
CCATTGTTCTTTCTAAAGGCCAGCAAACCTTTACTAAAAGAAATATAAACGTCTCTTATTTCTGTGGTTCTAGCAGCAGGATACTTTTTAATAGACAATTCAAAAATGTCGTTATAGGATTTACCGTTAATGACGGTATCTCCTATAAAGACATAGCCCTTCTCGAAAGCAGAACTGGATTCGATACTGCTGTTATATTTCTTATCCATTTCGTGTAAGTCTGTTTCGATCTGACCATATGAATAGGACGGATAACTTTGGCTAATGGAAGTAGATAGAATTCCTGGTTGGTCTTTAGAACTTAACCTAAACGAAATATCGTCGTACACTGATAAATCATAGCTAGAATAATAATATGACTTCACCTGGTACTCGCGGTAAACAGGGCAAGCGCCACTTTTTAACTGCTCGCCAGTTTCATATGAATTATAAGAATTTAAACTCCATTTAGCCACTTGCCCATTCACCGATTGAAACTCTATATTCTTATACCCAGGAGGCATCTCCATGAAAAATGAATCTTGTTTAGGATTAAAAGTAATGAGTTTATTTTGAATCTTATCGCAATTACATGCCGACCAAAAAAGTGATGAGCACAATACTCCAAGCATTAACCAAGACCTTAAGTTGTTAAATAATTTCATATCAATCCTCCCAAATATTAAACTGTTTTAGTTTTACCTTTTCGCCAAAGAATATCTTGCTGGTTTCTTCGAAACTCTGGGTATAATCACTCACAAAAAACTGCTTCTCTGCTTTGCTAATTCCAAACCTACTTCCAGGATTAAGCAATTGATGTTTCTCGAGTACTGCCTTTACATGATTGGCCACTACCTCACTGCTATCTACTACCGCTACTTTTTTACCGTAATATTTTTGAATCTCGTTTTTAATTAAAGGGTAATGGGTACAGCCTAAAATTAAAGCATCAATTTTATCTAATTTAGATTTAGAAAGATAAGAATTGATAATGGTTTGGCTAATTTTATTATTATAGAAACCCTCTTCTATCATTGGAGCCAACAATGGAGTGGCTAGCTGTGCCACATCGGCAACAGGATCTAGATGGGTAATGCGTTTTGAATAAACATTAGAACTGATGGTACGCTTGGTGGCAATAACACCAATCTTTTTACGGTAATAGTTTTTGATGACATAATCAGCAGCAGGATCAATCACATTCACGATGAGATCTTTCATCCCAGTATGTTTTAACACCGCCTTATAACCAGCTGCAGATGCAGTATTACAAGCAATCACAATCATCTTGCAATTTTTAAACTTCAAAAATTCTGCAATTTTTACCGAATAATGCTTGATGGCTTCTGCACTTTTCTCACCATAAGGCATGTGAGCGGTATCGCCAAAGTAAATGATCTTTTCGTTGGGCAATAACTTTGTGATGGCTTTGGCAACGGTTAAACCGCCAATTCCCGAATCAAAAATACCAATAGGTTGAACTGGTTTTGCTTGCGTACTCATGTTGATGCAAGGTAGTAAAATTAAACAAAAAAAGAGGCTGCCCTTTGGAGACAGCCTCTTTACAATAATTTAATTGGAATTAAAGGATACCTAATTTTTTCTTTACAGCAGCCATTACATTGGTTTCTTCTGGCTTATAAAGGAAACCAGCTACGCTGCTATCCATGATATAAGTGTAACCACTTTCTTTAGCTACTTGTGCAATGGCACCTTTGGCTTTTTCGATAATAGGTTTTAACAACTCAGCCTCTTTTTTACGAATATTCTCTTGAGCACTTTGTTGAAAATCTTGGATACGGGTTTGCATGTCCTGCAATTCTTGTTGTCTTACGTTTTTAATGGCTTCAGACATTGTTTTTTCTGCCTTTTGGTAATCGGCTACTTTCTTTTGAAACTCATCCGACATCTTTTTTAATTCGTCTTCTAATGACTTTCCAAAAGCTTCCATATCAGTATTTGCCTTTTTGTACTCAGGCATCAATTGCATAAGTTCTTGCAAATCTACATAGCCTATTTTTTGTGCGTTAACGTTGCTGCTGGCCAGAATAAACATAGCAAAAAGCGCAACTAGGGTTCTTAAATTGTTTTTCATTTGTGATTATTATTAGTTAAAATTATTCTTTCTAAAATCGTGCCAACTACCTACCACCGGTTGGTTTTGGTTTGTCGGTTTGTGGAGTCTTATTCTTGGTGACACTTACACCTAATTCTGCTAAAACCTCATCGCTTTTATCGTATTTAGCGTTACTGTACATCATGATTACCTCTCCACCTTTGGCAAATATAAAATCTAACGCACTTTGTTTTGCAATTTTTTGGCAGGCATCAAAAACTTTATCTTGGATAGGTTTTACCAATTCTTGACGTTTCTTAAAGAGTTCGCCCTCATAGCCAAATTTTTTATTTACAAAATCCTTCAATTCAGCTTCTTTAGCTTTAATCTCAGCTTCTTTTTTCTTTTTTAGTTCTTCGGTGAGTAAAACTTGCTCTGCTTGATATTCTTTCTGCAGTCTTTCAATTTCTAGTTTCATGGCCTCAGCCTCTTTTTGCCAATTCTCTGCAATTAAATCTAATTGCTTCTGTGCAGATTTATATTCTGGGAGCATATCCATGATATAATCTGTATCAACATAGGCAAAACGTTGGGCGCTAGCTGGCGCTATTGCCCAAATAATCAGGATAACAAATGCTATTAGTATTTTCTTGAATTTCATCATTTTTAAAATTGTTGACCCAATAAGAAGTGAAAATTACCCCCATTTACACGCGAAGGATTTGGATGGTTTGGCGGTAAATCTATACCCCAACCATAGTCTAAGCCAATCATACCAAACATGGGTAGAAATATCCTCACACCTAATCCATAAGAACGATTCACTTCAAATGGATTAAACTTACGCTCATCCAACCAGGTGCCTCCTGCTTCTACAAAAAGCAATGGAAAAACCGTTGCCTGCGGATTTAATGACACGGGGTAACGCAACTCCATTGTATACCTATTATAGATGGTAGCGCCAGTTTGTTGGTAACCACCTGTATTTGGATTAATGGTATAAGGTGTTAACGAATTATCTTGATAACCCCTTAAGGCCACCAACTCTCTACCATCTAAGCTAAATCCTGTTAGGCCAGAGCCACCCACCCAAAAACGCTCAAAAGGGGTAACTGCCATCCTTGGATTATAAGAACCTAAAAATCCAAAGTTTACCCGGGTCATCAATACCAATGGCCTTTTGTTACCAGCAATTCTATTGAACCATGTGGCATCAAATTTCCATTTATAAAACTCAAGCCATTGGGTATTTTGAATCACATCCTCGCCAGAGTAATCCTTGCCGTTTAAATAAGAATAAGGTGGTGTAAACTGCAAACTCATGGCTATGTTAGAACCATTACGAGGATATATAGGTTGATCGGTAGAGTTTCTACCTAATATTACCCTAAAGCTAAGGTTATTGGATTTGCCATTAGGGATGGTTCCAAAGAACATATTACCATTGGCATCGGGGTCGTTATTGTACAACTGATAACTCAACTGGTATTGAATGGTAAAAAAGTCGTCTGGCCAGCGCAATCTTTTTCCTAAACCCAAAGAGGCTCCAGTG
>CAYUDC010000139.1:0-6089 GCA_964443415.1 uncultured Chitinophaga sp.
TATAAATTAACTCAGCCTCGCGGTTGCCATCTATTTGCTGTACCTCAAAGCCAAAACGTGTATAAATTTCGTTCAGCAATTCCTGCCCATTCTTGGCATTTCTGATGGCAGAAGTTCCCGTGGCAATTACTTTGCTTACCTGATACTGCGCCAATGTTTCGGCAAAAGTTTGGAGGGCAGACAAAGCCCTATCCATGGCCTCTGGGGTAATAAAACCTTTATTGATACCGCCTTGGCCAATCTTTACCGGGATTTGTAGTTGATACACTTCCTCTATTTGGGTCAACCCTAACCTGCCAATTAATAAATGAAAGGTATTGGTGCCCAAATCTATCACCGCTAGGTTAGGCGTTTGGTTTACCATCTAAATTAAGATTTTGAAAAATTGCTAAAGGCCAATTGCTAAAGGCCAAGAGCCATTTACACCAACATCCTCACCGGATTTTCCAATAAGTCTTTTAGCGTTTGTAAGAAAGCAGCACCCATGGCTCCATCCACTACGCGATGATCGCAGCTTAAGGTTACCTTCATTACCTGGGCAATCTTCATTTCTCCATTTTGGGCAATCACTGTTTCTTTAGCTGCACCAACCGCTAAGATGCAGGCATCTGGTGGGTTGATGATGGCGGTAAACTCGTCGATGCCAAACATGCCAAGATTAGAGATGGTAAAGGTGTTACCTTCGAATTCGTTGGGTTGTAATTTTTTGTTTTTAGCTTTTTCTGCTAATTGTTTTACCTCGGCGCTAATGTGCGAGAGGGTTTTATTATCGGCAAATTTAACTACAGGCACAATTAAACCATCTTCGATGGCAACGGCAACGCCTACGTGAATATGCTGGTTGTAACGAATTTTATCGCCTAACCAACTCGAGTTAACATTTGGATTTTTGCGTAAAGCAAGGGCTACTGCTTTAACGATGATATCGTTTACAGAGATTTTTACCTCACTGTATTCGTTAATTTGCTTGCGTGCTTTAATCACATTGTCCATCACGATGCTCATGGTGAGGTAGAAATGTGGAGCGGTATGCTTGCTTTCTCCTAGTCTACGAGCAATGGCTTTGCGCATTTGGCTTACTGGCACTTCTGTATAGCTTTCGTTGGCCACAATTTGCGGTAATGATACCGGTGCAGCAGCTTTGGTGCTGGTTTGGGCCGCTGGAGCATAATTTTCTACATCGCGTTTAACAATACGTCCGTTATCGCCACTACCTGATATCTGAGAAAGGTCGATGCCCTTTTCTTTGGCCAAGGTTTTGGCAAGAGGAGAGGCAATTACTCTGCCATCGGCAGTGGGAGCAGCAGGGGGTGGAGTGTGGGCTAGAGGGGTTGGAGTGGGAGCAAGAGCAGGAGCAGCAGTTTCGGGGGTGCTTGCAGGGGCAGCACTTGGGGCTGGTGAGCCGGCAAGTAAAGCGCTGATGTCTTCTCCGGCATTTCCAACAATGGCAATAAGGGCATCAACAGGAACAGACCCTCCGGCAGGGATGCCAATGTGTAAAAGCGTACCTTTTACAAAATTCTCCAACTCCATGGTGGCTTTGTCTGTTTCAACCTCGGCAAGGATATCTCCAGGTTTAACAGCGTCACCAACATTTTTCAACCAAGATACAATAACCCCTTCGGTCATGGTATCACTCATTTTGGGCATTCTGATTACTTCGGCCATTGTGGATTGCTTAATTTTTTGCGAACTGCAAAAATATTCTTTAATACAATAGGTGCAAGTTAAAAAAGCGGGAAAGTGTGTAAAATGTGATTTGGTATTTTTTGTAATGTTGGACTAAATTGAATATTTTGATATTTTGAAAACTTAAGGGTTTTAATTATTTATGCAGCCCAACAACTGAGCCAATGGACAAGGATTACTATTTTGAATATTATCAATCTGAAAGATCGCATTGGTGGTTTCTGGCTCGAATAAAAATATTGGAGGCTCAAATTAGACGGGTGTTTCCTGCTTCGAGAAAGCTTAAAATATTAAACATAGGCGTAGCTACTGGTGCTAGCACAGAAATGTTATTAAAGTTTGGAACGGTAACTTCTATAGAGTATAACCAAGAATGCATAGACTTTATGAAAGATAAACTACCATTTGAGGTTGAGTATGGTTCGATTCTAGATCTTCAATTCGCTGATAATGAGTTTGATTTAGTTTGTGCATTTGATGTAGTAGAACATGTAGAGGATGATGGGTTGGCCGTAAAAGAAATGTTTAGAGTATGTAAACCAAATGGATTGGTAATAGTTAGTGTGCCTGCCTTTGCCAGTTTGTGGGGGCCACATGATGTGATTAACCATCATTTTAGAAGGTATATTAAACCTCAGTTATTAGAATTAGGTTCTAAATATGGCCAGGTATTTTATGCTAGTTATTTTAATACTTTTTTATTTCCCCCAATATATTTGGTTAGAAGGATTCTCAACTTTTTGCCAAAAACCAAAGAACAAAAAGATCCTCGCTCAGATTTAGGCCTTGTTAACTCTAAAATTATCAATAGTATTAGTTTTCATATTTTTCATGCTGAAAATTATTTTTTAAAGAGGGGCATGGTTTTTCCATTTGGCGTTTCTGCTTTGGCATTATGGTATAAAAAGTAATACAGCATTACTAGAAATTAGAGAGATGAATTTATTAAATGTATTGCAATTGACAAAGAACCAAATGAAGGCAAATATTGGGTTTTACGTGGGTGCTTTTGGTTTGACACTAATTTATATCATCTGGTTAATAGGTGGGGAAAATAGTTTTTTAATTGTTCATGATAACCTAGATAGTGAATTTGTGTATATCAAATTATTATTTGATTCTGGTAATTGGTTGGGATTAAATATAGAGGAGAAGGTCCTTGGCGCCATGAACGGAATTGAACGAAGTTTTTTTCGATCTGGATTAAATTTTACCTTTCTTTTCTTTAAGATATTTTCCCCTCTTCAGGCATATATAATAAACAGTTATTTTGTTCATTTAATAGGGTACGTTGGTTTTTACTTGCTTATAACTACTCATTGGAATTTTGATAAGAGGATTAGTGCCCTTTTCGCCTTTATTTTTGGGTTGTTATCCTATTACACCATGTATGGCCTTTCGGTAGCTGGACAACCTCTATTGCTTTATTCGTTCTTAAATGTAATTTAAAAACAATCTTCTATAAAAGATTGGGTAATAATTACCTTGTTTCCTTTTTATGCTTATTTCATCATGACGGTTCCATTTTATCTACCTATATTACTTTGTATATGGATTTACTATTCGACCAAGGAACGTCAATTAAATTTGAAATTTATCCTAGGGATGGGTGTTTTTACCTTGATTAGTATTGGGATTGAGTTTCCGCTCATTTACAATCAATTTTTCAGTGGATTAGTTTCTCATCGAATGGATTGGAAAAATGTTTATTGGACTGCTAATTCGATGGATCGATCATTAGAAATACTGCGTAATAAATTTTTAGAAGGAACTCATATTCATATGGGTGTAATCAATACTTATCCAGCTGGGTTTGTAATATTATTGATGATTTTATTTAGGGTCAAACCTACCAAACTGCAACTGTTACTTTTTGGAACATTTTCTGCCATTACATTTTTTGAGGCTTTTTTTAATTTTAATTTATTACCACCTGCCTTAAGAGCCTTTAATTTTTCAAGATTCTTTGTATTTACCCCTTTTATTATCATCTTATTTACTGCAGCAGTGTTAAATCAATTGCAACTACAGGCGCATTTTAAAAGGATATTTAATTTTGTGGCTTGGGCTTTATCGTTGTTTAGTGTCTGCGATAGCAATCAAGAAATTTTTAAGAATATTAGTCTGATCTTAGGCAAAAAAATAAATGAGCCTAATTATCATTCTTTTTTTGATGCTAAGTTATTTGATGATATAAAAAAGGAGAATCCAACATTAGCTTTGCACCAGAGTAATGTTTTATGTATAGGATTTTATCCTAATATCGCCCAGTTTAATGGGATATATACATTGGATAGTTATCAGAATAATTATAATCTTTCCTATAAAAATAATTTCTATAAAATCATTGAAAGTGAAATTATAAAAGACACTTCCAACCTATATAGTTATTTTAAAAATTATGGTAGCAGGTGTTATAGCTTCTCGTCTGAAATAAGTTATAAAACACAATACTCTAAAACGGATACAAATCAGATTAGAAATCTAAATTATAATTTTCATCAAGCTAAAATAATGAATGCAAGTCATGTTATTTCGGCAGTGCCTATATTAAATTACAAGGCTTTGAATTTGGAGCTTTTGAAATTGTATAAACGTGATGATGCTTATAGGAAATTGTATGTGTACAAAATACTTTAGCTGATTTTAAACGTTTAACCCCTCTAAATATGATTCCAAAGATTGAAAGGGGTAATTTATCACTTGTACTTCCTTTTTAGCATAAAGGCGTAATATTTGGTCGGGTTTTGGTCCAAATTTTAATTTTAAGGTTTTGGATAAAAACCAGACAAAAAGCATGATAAATTTTGGTATTGGAATAATTAGGATTTTGTTTTTAGCAGAAAGGGAGCTAATTTGAATGATATCATATAAACTATAGGGTTTAGGGCCATTGATGACAAAGGTCTTATTGTTGTTGTCATCGTTCATCATTAAGTTGAATGTTATGTCAACTGTATCTTTTAAGGAAATGGGCCAAAGTTTTTCTTTTAATTGAATAGGACATGCAATAAAGCTTTTTGTCCTTGATTGTTGTATTAATTGGTCTATACCTTCTCCTTTTTGTCCTCCAAAAATTTCGGATGGTCTTATTATGAGGTGGGTTAGATGTTGGCTTTTTAGATATTGTTCAGCCCATAATTTTGAAATGCCATAGGCACCAGCTTTTAAGCTTGCAGTTCTTGAGCTAATAAAAATGAATTTCTTAATCTTATTTTCAATGGCAAGATTAATCAAATCAATGGTGGCATTGGTGTTAATGCGATAATAATTCTGAGGATCATAAGAATGGGTGATAGCAGCTGCATGTATAATAATATCAGAATTTTTTAAACTGTTTGCCCAATCTTTTGAATTAAGCAAGTCTCCTTCGATTATTGTTACATTAGGTATCTCAATTTTTTTTCTGCTTAATCCGTAAATTTCATATTCTTGGAGGTTCATTTTTTGAACCAATCGTTTCATTAGTTCGGAATTTATCCCTGTAATGAAAACCTTGACTTTAGACTTATTTTCCAATTGACTTTAGTTCTTGAACCTTGTATTTAATTAAATTTAGAATAAATTCTAAAACAGCACCAAATTTTACAAATGATCGTCGGTCTTCTAGCTTTGAGAAAATAACAGGGAAGTCTTTTATTTTCAATTGTAGCTTTCTTGCTCTAATCATAATTTCAGCATCAATAAACCAATCGTCAGAGCTCAAGTTTAATTGGTCATAAGCTTTTTTTGTAAAGAATTTTGGTTTTGAATTGATGTCTTTAGATTTTAATCCAGGAAATAAGATATTGAACAAAAGATTAAATACAAATGAGGTTGTTTTTCTGTAAAAGCCGTCCTCTCTTTTGGCTCTGTAAGATTTCACTAAATCGTATTTTCCTTGATTTAATAGATGATAACCTTCTTTGATGCTATCAATTGGAAATTGACCATCTCCATCAATAACACAAATTACTTGGCCCTTTGCAACTTCAAGACCTGATCGCATATCCCAGCCCATCATCCCTTCCTTAGGTCTGCAGACAGTTACTATTTTTGGGTCTGTTGATGCAATTCCTTCGACGATTTCTTTGGTTTTATCACCTGTATTTTCAAAGTAGTTGCCTACTAGGATAATTTCATAATTTGGAGTAATCTCTGTGATGCAATTTTTTAATTCTGACGTAAATCTAATGATGGATTCATTTGACCGGTAACATAAGACTACTGCAGATAATTCAATATTATTAACCATATATATAAATCAAATATAGGTTTCCTAGTTTCAATTTTTTAAGCAATACAAAAATATTTTAGGTTAAATTTTCGTGATTTTGGTCTTTAGAACTTCTTCTTCCAGATTTTATCGGTTTGCTCTAGGTATAAGGGGAGGGCAGCCGAGCTATACCATTCTAGAATTT
>CAYUDC010000140.1:0-2795 GCA_964443415.1 uncultured Chitinophaga sp.
TTTTATGAAGTGCAAAAGTAGCAATTATGGGTGGCAAAGCCAAACCCAAAAAAGCGGCATCAACAAACCATGCGGCGGCAATAATTAAACGCTAAAAACAATCAGAATAGGGTTTAATTCTATTCATAACCCAAGTTTGGTGCAAGCCATTTCTCAACATACTCAACAGACTCACCTTTGCGTGTAGCATATTCTTCTACCTGATCTTTTTGTATTTTACCTACTGCAAAGTACTTACTTTCTGGATGGGCAAAATAAAATCCACTGACTGCCGCCGTTGGGTACATAGCAAAATTCTCGGTTAAAGTAATACCAACCGATTTTTCTACTTGCAATAAATCAAATAGCTTTCTTTTTTCGGTATGGTCTGGGCAAGCCGGATACCCTGGGGCAGGCCTAATACTGTCATATTTTTCGCGGATGATGTCGTCATTGCTGAGCTGTTCATCTTTGGCAAAACCCCAAAGTTCTTTACGCACTAGCTCATGCATTTTTTCTGCCATGGCTTCTGCTAACCTGTCTGCCACTGCCTTTATCATGATGCTGTTATAATCGTCATGGTCTTTCTCAAAGGCTTCAATCAATGGCTCAATGCCAATTCCTGCGGTAACGGCAAAAAATCCGATATGATCTTTCTTACCCGATTCGATTGGAGCAATATAATCTGCCAAGCAATGGTAGGGTTGGTCGGCAGCCTTTTCATTCTGCTGGCGTAAAAAGCTAAAAGTTTGTGTCCCGTTTTCGGTTTGAACCAACACATCGTCGCCCTTTGCATTGGCTTCATAAAATCCTATGATGGCTTTAGCGGTTAACAGTTTTTCGGCTATTACTTTATCCAATAACTTGTTGGCATCATTAAACAACTTAGTAGCCTCTACACCTACCACTTTATCTTCTAAAATGGCAGGATACCTTCCTGCAAGTTCCCAGGTTAAGAAGAAAGGCGTCCAATCTATGCGTTCACGCAATTGCTCTAACGGAAAATCTTCAAATACTTTTGTTCCCAAGAAACTTGGTGTAACCAGGTTATCAAAGCTAAGTTTGGGTTTATTTTCTCTTGCCTTGGCCAATGAAACAAAGTTTTTGTCTTTTCTTCTGTTTTTATAGTCGATCCTAAACTGCTCGTACTCTGCTTTGTATTTGGCAGTAGCCGGTGCAATTAAATCTGGACTGATGAAATTTTGTGCTACTGGCACGCTCTTACTAGCATCTAACACATGTATCACCGGACCGCTATAAACAGGGTCTATCTTTACAGCCGTATGAGCTCTAGAGGTAGTAGCACCTCCAATCAACAGAGGAATTTTCATTCCTAGGCGTTCCATTTCTTTGGCTACATGCACCATTTCGTCGAGGCTTGGGGTAATGAGTCCACTTAAGCCAATTACATTTACATTTTCGCGTACTGCTGTTTCTAGTATCTTTTCTGCAGGTACCATTACGCCAATGTCTATGATATCAAAATTATTACAGGCTAGTACTACACCCACAATGTTTTTACCAATATCATGTACATCGCCTTTTACAGTAGCCAATAATATCTTTCCTTGCGAGGTGCTTTGGTCTCCTGATTTTCTTTTCTCTTCTTCCATGTAAGGCATTAAATAAGCCACGGCCTTTTTCATTACCCTTGCACTTTTTACTACTTGTGGAAGAAACATTTTTCCAGAACCAAATAAATCACCCACTACATTCATACCAGCCATTAATGGGCCTTCAATAACTTCAAGCGGACGGGCAAATTGCTTACGCGCTTCTTCGGTATCCTCGTCTATAAACTCTACAATACCTTTCACCAAGGCATAACTCAACCTGTCTGCAACAGGTGCATTGCGCCATTCTAAGTCTTGTACTTTTTCTTTGCCTTTGCCTTTTACTTTTTCTGCATACTCCAGCAAACGTTCGGTAGCATCGTCTCTGCGGTCTAACAAAACATCCTCTACATATTCTAATAGATCTTTGTCTATTTGATCGTAAACCTCTAGCTGACTTGGATTTACAATACCCATGGTCATTCCATGTTGGATGCCATGGTATAAGAATGCAGAGTGCATGGCCTCGCGCACTTTGTCGTTTCCTCTGAAAGAGAATGACACATTACTCACACCACCGCTAATTTTAGCACCCGGAAGATTTTCAACTATCCATTTGCTACCTCTAAAGTAATCGATGGCATTTCTACGATGCTCATCCATTCCGGTTGCTACCGGAAAAATATTAGGATCGAAAATAATATCACCAGCTGGAAACTTAACCTTTTCGGTTAGTATGCGGTAGGCTCTCTCGGCAATTTCAATGCGTCTTTCAAAATTATCGGCTTGTCCTACCTCATCAAAGAGCATCACAATTACTGCTGCACCAAAACGTTTGATGGTTTTGGCTTGCTGTATAAATTCTTCTTCGCCCCCTTTAAGTGAAATGGAGTTTACCACGCATTTTCCTTGTACGCATTTTAAACCAGCCTCTATGATTTCCCACTTAGAGGAGTCTATCATTACAGGCACGCGTGCAATATCTGGCTCCGAGGCAATGAGGTTAAGAAACTTTGTCATCGCCTCCACCCCATCAATCATACCTTCATCCATGTTTATGTCGATGATTTGGGCACCGCCTTCTACCTGTTCACGCGCCACAGCAAGGGCTGCATCAAAGTTTCCTTCCTTAATCAGGCGCAAAAACATCTTAGAGCCTGTTACATTGGTACGCTCACCAACATTTACAAAATTGGTTTCTTTGGTTATTACGAGTGGCTCTAGACCGCTTAGTTTTAGTGTGTAGTTGTTCATTTTGAATTG
>CAYUDC010000140.1:2895-6071 GCA_964443415.1 uncultured Chitinophaga sp.
CTTCCTAGGCTCATACTTCCCAGCCATCTCTGCAATGGCTTTGATATGATCTGGCGTAGTGCCGCAGCAACCGCCCAAGATATTTACCAAACCTTCCTTGCAAAACACCTCCACTTGCGCAGCCATTTGTTCAGGTGACTCGTCGTACTGACCAAACTCGTTTGGCAAACCTGCATTAGGATAGGCACTTACATAAAAAGGCGCCTTTGCGTTCAACACTTGTAAATAAGGTCTTAGCGCACTGGCACCCAAAGCACAGTTGAGGCCAATGCTTAGCAATGGCATATGTTGCATGCTTATTAAAAATGCTTCGGTGGTTTGACCCGAGAGGGTTCTGCCCGAAGCATCTGTAATGGTTCCAGAAATCATAATAGGATACGATTTTCCTATTTCATCAAAAAGCTCATCTACAGCAAACAAAGCAGCTTTAGCATTGAGTGTATCAAATATGGTTTCAATTAAGATAATGTCTACCCCACCTTCGATTAATTTTCTAGCTTGTTGCTTGTAGGCAGCCACAAGGTCATCGAACTGTATCGCGCGGTAGCCTGGGTCGTTTACATCCGGACTAATAGAAAGGGTTCTGTTGGTAGGCCCCATGGCACCGGCAACAAAACGAGGTTTGCTTGGATTTAAGGCTGTTACTTCATCGGCCACCTCGCGGGCAATTTTAGCGCTCTCAAAATTGATCATATCCACCCATTCTTGACCAAGTTCATAATCGGCTTGAGCAACCGTAGTGCCGCTAAAGGTATTGGTTTCGATGATATCTGCACCGGCATCAAAGTATTGGCGATGAATGGCTTTAATAACATCTGGGCGCGTAAAGCTTAATAAATCATTGTTCCCTTTAAGCGGGCGTGGATGGTTTTTTAAAGCCTCATTTCTAAAATCCTCCTCTTCTAGCGTGTAACGCTGTATCATGGTGCCCATGGCGCCATCAAGGATGAGAATGCGTTGATTTAATATTTGGTGTATGTTCATTTTTCTTGTGCTATTGGCTATTAGCTTTTAGCTATTAGCATGCCTTTCTTATTAAACTAAATCTTTTTATAAATACATTATAAAAATCAAAGCCAAAGGCCAGTCGCTAACCGCCAAAGGCTTATTCCAGAAAGTTTCTTGCTGTGGTGTTTGAGTACTTTTTTTAAAAGCATCATTCACTTATCAGCATTCAGAGGGAACCTCCGAAATAGGTATTGGCACTATTCGATAAAGGGCGAACTTGCCAAGACATCACAGGGCCTATTCCCTCCGTCTTTCTGGATAAGTGCCACGAAAGTAAGGATTAAGAATGAAAATGCAAGATTTGTATTATAAGTCTAGTAAGTTGTTTTTGAACCTATTTGGCGCATTCTTTTTTGGTTCGAACCGAAACTAAAAATGCTAAAATTCAGAAATATAGCAATTTATCCAATTATTAGTGATACCTTTGCGCCTCAATTTTAATAATGTACTTTGAAAAATTTTAGTGATCTTGGCGTCGAGCAGTCTATCCTGAATGCGATTCAGGAAATGGGTTTTGAGAACCCAACGCCTATCCAGGAACAGACGATTCCTGTATTTTTGGAAACCGAAAGAGACATACTCGGTTTAGCCCAGACGGGCACAGGTAAAACGGCAGCATTTGGCCTGCCGGTATTGCAGTTAATTAACCCTGCTGCAAAACACATCCAATCTTTGGTTATTTGTCCAACGCGCGAACTTTGCATGCAAATTTCTCGCGACCTTGCTAGCTACAGCAAGCAAAAACATGGCATCAATATCGTATCTGTTTACGGTGGTGCTAGTATCGAAAAACAGATTAATGACATTAAACGCGGAGCGCACATCATTGTGGCCACTCCAGGTAGGTTAATGGACTTAATGAAACGTAAGGCTATCAGCATTAATGAAGTAAACTTTGTGGTGTTAGATGAGGCCGATGAAATGTTAAACATGGGATTTGAAGAAGATGTAGAATACATCTTAGGTCATACTCCAGAACAAAAACGTGTATGCTTATTTAGTGCTACTATGCCTAAAGAAATTCGCAGGATTGCGAACAGGTACATGAACGATCCAGTTGAGATTAGCGTTGGTAAATCTAACTCTGGTAATGTTAACATCACCCACCAATATGCCACTGTGCATGCGAAAGATAAATATGCAGCGCTTAAGCGTTATGTAGATTTTCATTCAGACAACTTGTACTGCATTATCTTTTGTACTACCAAAATAGAAACACAAGACATCAGCGATAAACTCATCAAAGATGGTTACAATGCAGATTGTTTACACGGTGATTTAAGTCAAGGCCAACGCGAAAAAGTAATGAATCGCTTTAGGCATCATACCGTAAAAATTCTTTTAGCAACCGATGTGGCGGCAAGAGGAATTGACGTTACGGGTTTAACCCATGTTATACACTATCATTTGCCTGATGAAATAGAAAACTATACCCACAGAAGTGGTAGAACAGGTAGGGCTGGTAACTTAGGAATTTCTTTTACGCTTTTACACATGCGTGAAGGCGGAAGGTTAAAAGATATCGAACGTTTGAGTAACATCAAATTCGAAAAAATAATGATTCCTAGTGCCATGGAAGTACGTGATAAAAAGTTGTTGGCATTTACGGATACCATTATCAATACAGAGATTGAAGAAAGTGTATTTGATGAGAAGGTAATGGCAGGACTTGATCCGCTCAGAGAACTAGACAAAGAAGAATTATTAAAGAAAATTCTTTCTTTAGAATTACGCAGGTTCTCTGTTGATTTTGCGAATGAACCAGACTTAAACATCAATCCAAACGATAGAGGCGAACGCAGCGGAAGAGAAGGTGGAAGAAGTCGCGGTAACAGAATATTTGTGAGCCTAGGAAAAAAAGACGGCTTCGATATTAGAAGCTTTAAAGACTGGGTGGCAGATACCGCAGGTGTATCTTGGAAAGACTTGCATGTAGATGTAAGTGGTGTATATAGCTTTGTAGATGCCAAACCAGAACATGCCGAAAAAATTATTACCGCTTTAAACGGAGGTACATTTAAAGACCGACCAGTAAGGGCAGAACTAAGTGGCGATACCAGAAGTGGCGGCGGCGACGAAGGTAGAAGCCCAAGAAGAAGCTCTGGGGGAAGAAGAAGTGAAGGTGGAAGTTATGGCGGAGGCAGAAGAAGTGAAGGCAGAAGCGAAGG
>CAYUDC010000141.1:0-6004 GCA_964443415.1 uncultured Chitinophaga sp.
CAATAGGAAGATTTTGCGCTTGAAGCGAGCACAATAAAATAGAACTCGCTCTAAGTTTTAAGGTTATGAGTTTTTGGCGCTAATATTTGGTGAGGAATAAATATTCTTATACTTTTGTGCCGGGTGAGCCCTGTACGACCAGCTCCCTCTAATCCCCCAGGGCAGGAATGCAGCAAGGGCGTGAGGTTGTAGCGGTGCGATGCAGTAAGCTTGCCCTTTTTTTATGCCCCAAATTCTTGAGGAATTTCCCTTACATTTGCCTCTTATTGCATCTGTTAAAACCCAATGACACAAACACTATCCATTATTATTCCAGCCTATAACGAAGAAAAAACCATCCACCTTATTCTGGATAGAATTGAGCAAGTAAAGCTTATTGGCGGACTAAACAAGGAGATAGTAATTGTAGATGACTGTTCTAAAGACAATACCTTTGGGCGAATACAACAGTACATAGAAGATAAGCAGCTTCAAGGTAGGATAAAGCTTTATCAACATCAAAAAAACCAAGGGAAAGGTGCTGCTTTACACACAGGCATTCAAAAGGCAACTGGCGATATATTGGTCATTCAAGATGCCGATTTAGAATATGATCCAGAAGAATATAATCTTCTGCTTAAACCCATTATGGATGGCTTTGCAGATGTAGTATATGGTAGCAGATTTATGGGCGGAAAACCCCATCGCATTTTATTTTTCTGGCATTCGATAGGTAATAAAATCCTTACTTTTTTAAGCAATGCCCTTACCAACTTAAACCTTACCGACATGGAAACTTGTTATAAGATGTTTAAGTCGGACATCATAAAAAATATTCCTTTACAAGAAAAACGTTTTGGGTTTGAACCCGAAGTAACGGCTAAGGTAGCTAAGATAAAAGGCATTCGTATTTATGAGGTAGGCATTAGCTATTATGGCAGAACCTATGAAGAAGGCAAAAAGATTGGTTGGAAAGATGGTTTTAGAGCCATCTATTGCATCCTAAAATACGGCTTTGGTAAGGGTTAATACAATTTCTAGGCAAGCATAAGTTGCTTTACTCAATAGGTTTACTATCTTCGATTTACAAAACGTAAACTTATGAGAAAACAACTACTTACTTTGTTGGGCTTGCTGTTGGGTCAAACCGCCATACAAGCACAAACTTTTACAGACAACTTTGATAGCTACACCGCTGGTAGCTGGCTATGTGTAAGCAACAATGCTTGGAAAACTTGGGGCAATGCCCCTGGAGGCGCAGATGATGTAAAAATCTCTAATACCAAGGCCTATAGTGGCAGCAACAGCCTTTATTTTGGCTCGGTATCGGGTGGGCCATCAGATATCATTCTACCTTTTGGCGGACAATACAATACGGGTAGCCTAGATTTAAACTTCTACCTTTTTGTAGAAAGTGGCAAAAAAGCCTACATGAACCTGCAAGAGCAAACCGTGGTTGGCAAAGCTTGGACCCTCGATTTAAACTTCGACTCGGTAGGCAACTATAGTTTAGTAAATACCCAAAGCGGATCTTTACTTACTGGCAGCTACTCCCAAAACCAATGGATAAAAATTGGCATTACCGTTAACTTAAATACCAATAGTTGGGAGTTTAAAATGGATGATAAACTCGAAGGTAGCTTCCAAAACAGCTACCGACAAGTGGCTTCTATTAACTTCTATCCCGCTGGCAACAACGGATTTTTTATAGACAATGTAAACTATACCTATTCGCCCTTTACCTTACCAAGTGTAAATGGCGCAGTGACCTTAATAGACAAGGTGGCTGGCAAATTAGCTGGACAAAAAACCAGCCCCGTAATAGAAATTAGAAACCTTGGCACCACTGCCATTACCCAAGCCGAAGTAGAAGTTACCTACAATGGCAACCAAAGCATTAAAACTGCTGCCAGTGGATTAAACATTGCCAGCTTAGGCTATTACAGTATTCCTTTAACAGGCGAATTAAGTTTGTTGGCGGGCAAAAAAGACGTAACCGCTACCCTTACTCAAGTAAATGGGAGTACCGACCCAGTTACTGCAGACAATACCAAAACCATTAGCATCAACCCTGTGGTGCCTGCCAAAGATAAAATGGTAGTGGTAGAAGAAGCTACTGGCACTTGGTGCTCGTGGTGCCCACGCGGCGCAGTTTGGATGCACACCATGGAAGAAAGATACCATGGCTACTTTTTAGGTGTGGCCGTGCACAACAACGACCCCATGGAAAATGCCAATTATGATGGGGGCTTAGGTACAAGAATTGGAGGTTACCCGAGTGCCATCGTAGACCGCGGATTAGACATTGACCCAAGCGCTATGGAAGGCGACTTTTTAAATAGAATTGTGATGGAACCAAAAGGCATCATTAAAAATGGCGCAACTTATAATGCTGCTACCAAAGAACTAAAGGTAAGCTTGGTAACTAAATTTAATTCGGCTGTTACTGGCAACTGGAAGCTTGCGTTTATTTTAATTGAAGACAGCGTAACTGGAACAGGAAGCGGATGGAGCCAAGCAAATTCTTACGCAGGTGGCTCACGCGGACCAATGGGTGGTTATGAGAAACTACCTAACCCAGTACCTGCTGCCCAAATGGTTTACGACCATGTAGGTAGAATTATCTATCCTAACTTTAATGGATTATCTAATGCTTTTGCGGCTACCATTAATGCCAACGACACCTTTGTACACAACTTTAGCATCACTTTAGAAAGTACTTGGGAAACCAATCAACTGAAAGTAGCGGGTATTTTAATTGACCCTACTGGAAAAATAGACAATGGCTCTTTAAGCACCCTTGAGGATGCCATTGCCAATGGTTTTGTAAATGGAACCGTGGTTGCTTCCTTAAACGAAAAAGGACTTGAGAAAGAAAAGGTATTGGTGTATCCAAACCCAGCGCAACAGATGGTAAATGTGGTATTGCCTCAAAATAGCCAAGTAAGTATTATGAGCTTAGAAGGCAAATTGGTTTATGAAACCGAAGCCCAAGGCAAATTAGAAATAGAAACTGCCACCTGGACCAAAGGCGTTTACCTCATCAAAGTAAACAACCCTGGCGGGCAGCAGTTATTAAAACTGATTGTTCAATAAAAAACAGGATGCATAAAAAAAGCGGCCAAGGGCCGCTTTTTTTATGTAAGAAAAATTACTTCTTCTTTTTAGCTGGAGCTGGTTTATAATCTGGCAAGGCTTTGATTTCAGCTTGAAGCTTTTCGTTGTTTTTCACATACGCATCATCGCCATCATCTTTGGCCAATTGCCAGCTCTTCATAGAGCTTTCCATGGCACCATTATAATCTTTTAAGCCTTTTTGAATTTTAGCTTTTAACAACCATACCCAATAGGCATTTGGATTAGCTTCTAGACTTTTGTTTACCCATGCCAAAGCTTGGTTAAGGTCTTTGTTGTTCTCGTAATAGTAGTTAGCAGCGCCATAGTATGGGCGAGTGTCTTTTGCCATTACATCTGCAATTTGCTTGGTAATGCGTTCATCGTAGAAACTAATTACGTTTAAACGTACAGCAGTATTTTCCCACTTTAAGGTAATGTCTACCTTATCTGTGCGCATATTGGCAAAGTCTATGGTAAAAGTCTCTACATAGTCTGTTAACTTTTCTACTTTTACGGTAAACCTAGCCACATCGTTTTCTTGCTTGTAAGCATCGGCACTGGTAACGTTAAGGTCTTTGGTAAGCACGATGGTCCACTCGGTTTCTCCCGGAAAGCTAATCATTCCATATTTACCTGCCTTTACATCTGTACCGTTAATTTTTACATCCTCGCCAAAGGTGATAACTGTGGCGCCATTGGCACCTGTTCTCCAAAACTTACCGTAAGGTACCACATCGCCAAATACTTTTCTACCACGGGCACTTGGGCGCGAGTAGTTGAGTTCTATTTTAGAAGTAGCAAAATTTTGAGAGATGGTAGTAGCCGGGCTTGGCTGTGGAAAAGGAATGCTTTGTGCATTTACCTGGCCGAAGCATAAGCATACTGCGGCAAAAGCGATAGCTAGTTGTTTTTTCATGTTTAAAAAATTTTAGTGCAATTTAATTTTAGAAACTCAAAAACATAGTTTTAGTTTTATAATTGAAGCAATGAATACTGAATACCCTTATATGAAAGCACTTAAAGAGGTGCTTAACACCCCCATCGCTAAAGGACAAGAGGTTTGGATTGCTGATACTGCTAGAGTGTTTGGCAGGGTAACGTTAGAAGACAACTGCTCGGTTTGGTTTGGCGCCGTGCTTAGAGGCGATGCCGATGATATTAAAATTGGCTACCGCACCAATATTCAAGAAAATGCTGTGATTCATGTAGACCCAGGATTTCCGGTAAAAATTGGGCACGACTGTATCATTGGCCATGGTGCCATTGTGCATGGCGCCACCATGGGCAATCATGTGCTGGTTGGCATGCATGCCACCGTATTAAATGGAGCAGTGGTGGGCAACAACTGTATCATTGGGGCTGGTGCCTTGGTTACCGAGCGTACCATTATTCCGGATAACTCCTTGGTGATTGGCTCTCCTGCCAAAGTGGTTAAACAACTTACAGACAATCATGTAGAGAAACTCAAGAAAAACGCAGATGTGTATGTGGCCTTAGGAAAAGTTTATTTAGAACACTTCCCTACAAAATAAGCCAGGGCATTGCCCCATACCAATTATTTTCTTTCGGGTTGACCCAAAGATTTAGATGATTTTATATTTACTTTGAAGTCAATATGAATGAGGATATTCTAAAAGAATTAATTAGTAAAGGCGAAACCAGCAGTGTTCAATTTAAAGAAAATGTAACGAACGAGTTGAGTATTGCCCAAGAAATGATTGCCTTTGCAAATAGTAAAGGGGGCAAAATTCTCATTGGTATCAATGATAAAAATTGGGAGGTAGTTGGGTTAAGTGACGAAGACTTAAGAAGACTATCTAACCTACTGGTAAATGCCGCCTCAGAACAAATTAAACCATCGCTATTTTTAGAAATAGAAACCTATTTGTTAGACCAAAAAAAAGTGATGGTCTTAACCGTTCCTGAAGGAATTGACAAACCTTACAAGGACAAGGATGGCGTTATCTTTATGAAAAACGGCGCAAATAAAAGGAAGGTTATTCATAATGATGAGATACTTCGATTATTAAGCAAGGGGAAAAACCTTTATGCCGATGAAACTCCCATTTCTCAAGCACAAATTTCCGATATTCATCAGGAGCAGTTTGAGGAATTTTTCTATAAAGAATTTAAATTAACCCCTGCTCAACTAGGCTTAAGTTATGAAGAGGCCTTAAAAGCCAAACGTGTTTTAAAAGATCAAGAAATTACTTTAGCCGGCTGGTTATTTTTTGGCAAAAAACCACAATTACTAAGGCCTGCTTTTTGTATAAAATGTGTTGCCTTTTATGGTAATGACATTGGGGGATTGCACTACAGGGATAGCCAAGATTTAACTGGAAGAATTCCAAATTTGTTTGAAGATGGGATGGCATTTTTTCAAAGAAACTTATTGCATACCCAACAAGGACAAAACTTTAATTCGCAAGGTATTCTCGAAATTTCAGAAATTGCCTTGCAAGAAATTCTAGAAAACGCCCTCATTCATAGAGATTATCTTAAGAATGCTCCCATCCGTTTGCTTATATTTGATGATAGAGTAGAGATTATTAGCCCAGGAAGTTTGCCAAACAGCCTTACCATAGAAGAGGTAAAATATGGCAACCCCGTGGTTAGAAACAACCTCATGGTGGCTTATGCCATGCACACCCTGCCATATAGAGGTTTGGGCTCTGGACTTAAAAGAGCTTTTAACCTCCAACCAAACATCCAATTAGTAAATGATATTGAGGGAGAACAGTTTATTGTTACTATTCCTAGACCAATTAAAAATTAATAAAAACTACCTTATCCATGTATAATAAAATACTCATTACCGCCTTCCTTTCAATCATATTAACCGCTAAGCTATTCGCCCAAAAGCCAGAAATTAAAAGAATAGACCCGCAATACTGGTGGCACAACTTAG
>CAYUDC010000142.1:0-4574 GCA_964443415.1 uncultured Chitinophaga sp.
TAAAGTCGTAATGAATAATTTCTATTTTACTGATTTTACAATTTCGGCGAATGTTTCTGGATGATTCATTGCCATATCAGCTAAAACTTTACGGTTCAAACCTAAACCTTTTTTGTGAACTAGGTTCATAAATTGGCTGTAGCTTAAACCATGCAAACGAGCACCTGCATTGATACGAACAATCCATAAACTACGGAAGTTGCGTTTCTTTGATTTACGATCTCTGTATGCATATCCCAAACCCTTTTCGATGGTTTGCTTGGCGATAGTGAGAACATTTTTTCTTTTTCCCCAATAGCCTTTGGCTAATTTAAGGAGTTTTTTGCGGCGAGCTTTACTCGCAACGGAATTGACTGAACGAGGCATAATTTTTAGTTTTTGAACCTAAGCGCTCCTTTTACGGAATCTTTTGTGCTTTGATTCGGGTTAACAAATAAAACCAGGAATTTAAGGCCTTCCTAATATCGGCCGCTGTTCACAGCTTAGGGCTTATTTACCTACTCCCAATAGGTTTTTAACCAATCCCATGTCGGCATCACTCACAACTACCATTTTGGTAAGTCCGCGCTTTTGCTTAGTGGTTTTCTTGGTTAAAATGTGATTTTTAAATGCTTGCGCACGCTTAATTTTACCACTTGGGGTAAGCTTAAAACGCTTCTTGGCAGCACTGTTAGTTTTTACTTTAGGCATCTTTTTTACTCCTATATTTTATTATTACGACTTCTTTCCTTCTCCTTTTCCTTTCGGACTCATCAACAAGAACATCTTTTTTCCTTCTAATCTAGGAAGCTGTTCTATCTTGGCAATTTCTGTTAATCTCTGCGCCAATTGCAACAACAACACCTCTCCTCTTTCCTTGTAAACAATCGAACGACCTTTGAAAAATACATAGGCACGCACTTTATGTCCTTCTTTTAAAAAGTTCTCTGCATGCTTATACTTAAATTCAAAATCATGCTCGTCTGTATTAGGTCCAAAACGAATTTCTTTTACCTCAGATTTTGCCTGATTAGCCTTTTGCTCTTTCTTCTTCTTCTTTTGTTCGTACAAAAACTTTTTATAGTCGATTACCCTGCAAACCGGTGGATCTGCATTTGGAGAAATTTCAACTAAATCTAATTCCTGCTCTTCTGCAAACTTTAAGGCCTGAGAAAGTGTATACACTCCCACCTCAATGTTTTCTCCAACCAATCTTACCTGGCTGGCACGAATGAGGTGATTAATTTTATGCTCAGGCTCCAAAGACCTGCGGCCTCTGCTCTGAAATCTGTTTTGTTGTGGTGCGGGGTTGTTACCTGCACCCTGACTTGGATTAGTTGGTGTTGCCAAAGACTTTTATAGTTTTACTGTTAGTTGATTCTCAAAATAGGTTAAAAACTCATTCAACGACATTTTTCCCACATCACCTTGCCCATGCTTTCTCACTGATACGCTCTCTTCTTGCATCTCTTGCTCTCCCAAAATTAGCATGTAAGGAATCTTTTTAACCTCTGCATCCCTTATTTTTTTACCAATTTTTTCGTTTCTGTCGTCGAATAGGGCGCGAATATCATTCTTTTTCATTAATTCAACAAGTTTTTGAGCATAAGGAACATACTTATCGCTAATTGGTAACACAGAAACCTGTTTTGGACTTAACCAAGATGGCAAATTTCCTGCATAATGCTCCAATAAAAATCCGATAAATCGCTCGTGCGTGCTCAATGGCGCGCGGTGAATAATGAGTGGCCTCTCTTTCTCGTTTTTCTCGTTGGTAAAAAATAAATCAAATCTTTCTGCTTGTGCAAAATCTACCTGATTGGTTGCCAAGGTAAACTCTCTTCCAATCGCAGAGTAAATCTGAATATCTATCTTAGGTCCATAAAACGCCGCTTCATCTTCTACCTCCACAAAATTAACTCCCAAATTAACCAACACCTTCCTTACCATCTCTTCTGTTTTGGCCCAAAGCTCAGGTGAATTAATATACTTCTGTCCCAATTTTGCTGGATCGTGCTTCGAAAATCGCATCACGTATTTGTCTATTCCAAATACACTAAAGTACTTTAGGTAAAGGTCGTTCACCTTTTTAAATTCATCCTCAAATTGCGCTTCAGTACAATAAATATGAGCATCATTCATTTGAAGGCTTCTCACACGCATCAACCCAAATAACTCGCCACTTTGCTCATACCTGTAACATGTGCCATACTCGGCAAACCTTAAAGGTAAATCTCTATAACTTTTTGGCGTTGCTGCAAAAATCTTATGATGATGCGGGCAATTCATGGCCTTTAAATAGTATTTGTCGCCATCAATCTCCATCGGTGGAAACATGCTATCTTTATAGTAAGGCAAATGCCCACTTTTGATATACATGCTTTCTTTGGCAATGTGCGGAGACTTTACCCTCACGTAACCAGCCTCCTCCTCTGTTTGCTTGGCAAAGGTTTCTAACAACTCAATGATTGCTCCTCCGTTGGGTAACCATAGTGGCAAACCCGGACCAACATCATCATCAAAGGTGAAAATCTCTAACTCTTTGCCCAACTTTCTATGGTCGCGCTTCTTGGCTTCTTCAAGCATGGTTAAATAATCATTTAACTCAGATTGCTTTGGAAAAGAAATGCCATACACACGCGTTAACTGCGGATTTGTTTCTTTCCCTCTCCAATAAGCTCCGGCTACATTCATTAATTTTACCGACTTAATAAAGCCTGTATTTGGAATGTGTCCGCCCCTACATAAATCGGTAAAATTACTATGACTGCAAAAGGTAATTTCGCCGTCTTCTAAATTCTCAATAAGCTCTACTTTAAAAGGATTTTCCTTCCCTTGATAATAAGACAATGCTTCGGCTTTTGAAATAGCTGTCTTTACAAAAGTGGCTTTCTCCTTAGCAAACTCTAGCATCTTGTCTTCAATACGCTTAAAGTCTTTCTCCGAAAATGCGGCACCTTTAAAATCAATGTCGTAATAAAAACCATTTTCGATGGCTGGGCCAATGGTTAAATTTACGCCAGGATAAAAATGCTCGATGGCCTGTGCCAATAAATGCGCAGACGAATGCCAAAAGGCCGTTTTTCCTTCTTTACTGTCCCAAGTAAATAAAACCAATGAACCATCCTCTTGCAGGGGTTCACTCAATTCAATTACTCGACCATTAAATTTTCCGGTTAAAACATTTCTCGCTAAGCCTTCACTGATAGATTTTGCAATCTCTAAGGCGGTGGTACCCCGTTCATACGAGCGAACGGAACCGTCTGGTAATGTAATATTCATATTTTTTCTTGAGCCTGCAATTTATTAATTTCCTTTCATTAATAAAATAATTGGCAAGAAAATTGATATTTATTTAAGCATGAAATATGATAAACTCCATGTAATAGCGCTCATTTCAACAATCATTGTATGCATGATTTCTTTTAGTTCCTGCAAAACCACTCAGATTTCTTCCCTCGAATATTTTAAACCACAACTCAGCACCAACTATCAAAACCACCAGATAGTGTACACTTTCTCTCCAGATTCATTGTTTACCTCTACCCAAAACCTAGACAACTTTGACGCAGTCTTCTTCGACAACCTGCAATTTTGGATGACGAATAAACACTATAACCAAGAAAATTCTGGAAAACTTCAAACCTTATACCTAGAAAAATGCATCATCTCTATCGACGATAAACCTCAAGGAACCACTGCCATGTTGGTTTGCAAATCCAATTTAAATAAAGACAGTTTATTCTATGCTCAGGTAAAACAAACTCGTTTAAACCTATCCGATCCAAAAAATATACAAAAACTCGCCTCCTCCTTGGCAGAAGAAACTGCCCATAAAATAGACAGTGCCCATATTCAATCTTTAAGAAAAGTAGACCCTGAAAAATACAATGCTAGCTACGAAAAATCAGAAGTGAATGGCTTTGGTAGGGCAGTTATCCTACTAGTAATTACATTTGTGCTGTTATTTATTTAATTAATTCATTTAATTGCAATCATAATCTACAAGCAATTTAAAATGTATTCAAGAATATTGTTTTTTGTTTTCGGGTTGACCCTAGTTCTCGGTTGCTCCAAAGAGGATATAAATGTTCCAACTTATCCCATCACCTATCAATTATCAGGCAAATACTATAGAGACTCTAGCCTCACCAACAATGGGGTAAAAATGCTAGATTTAACCAACTCAGGAACCTACTGCTGGCTCAGAAGACAAAACAATCTGGACAGTCTTTACTGCTATGGCAGCTATGTGCAAACCAGTGATACTTCTATTTTATGGAACAATACCGATTGGGTAAGAATTAAAATTACGCCCATAGACACCATTCAAAAAGGTGTAAAACTAGAAATATTCGGTAGCCCTATAGTACCACCATTATTCGGTTTCGCCAATCAATAATCCTGTAAAGACGCACAATTGTGTGTCTCTGTCATATCAAAAAAAAGACGCGCAATTGCACGTCTTTTTTTTGTGGAGGATACCGGATTCGAACCGGTCGCCTCTTGCATGCCATGCAAGCGCTCTAGCCAAATGAGCTAATCCCCCCTCGACCTCCGAAGCTTTAGCGTAGGAGGTCTATTTCTTTAATCGC
>CAYUDC010000142.1:4674-5885 GCA_964443415.1 uncultured Chitinophaga sp.
TCAGCAACAACCACTGGCTCAACAGATACAAAAGAACGGTCGTTAGCCTTTTTCTTAAATACCACTTTGCCATTTACCAAAGCAAATAAGGTATGGTCTTTTCCAATACCTACATTTTCTCCTGGATGATGCTTAGTGCCTCTTTGACGTACGATAATATTGCCTGCAGTTGCAAACTGTCCGCCAAAAATTTTAACTCCTAATCTCTTACTATGGGATTCACGGCCGTTTTTCGAGCTACCTACCCCTTTTTTGTGTGCCATCTTTTTACTCTCCTTTTAATTAAGCGTTTATTGCGTCAATTTTAATTTTAGTGAAGGATTGACGATGTCCATTTTTCTTTTCGTAACCTTTTCTGCGCTTCTTCTTAAAAACAATTACCTTATCTCCTTTTAAGTGAGATAATACGGTTGCTTTAATTTTAGCACCAGATACTGTAGGTAAACCTACTTTTACGCTACCATTGTTGTTTACTAACAACACTTTTTCGAGTTCAATGCTGGCGCCTTCAGCTTGTGCTAATCTGTGCACATAAACTGTTTGGTCTTTTTCAACTTTAAATTGTTGGCCAGCAATTTCAACTATTGCAAACATTATTTTATTAATTAAGGACCGCAAAGATAGGCTTCTAACACTTATATCCAAATATGTGAAGCAAATATTTTCTGATTTTAACGCCCTCTGCCCTGCACTACCGTTAAAATGGTATAAATCAAAATCCTAAAATCTACCGCCAAAGACCTGTTTTCGATATACAAAATATCAAATTTTAGCCTTTCTACCATTTGCTCTACATTCTCGGCATAGCCAAATTTAACTTGCCCCCAACTGGTAATGCCTGGCTTAACCCGCAACAAATGTTTGTAATGGGGGGCAATCTTAACAATTTGGTCAATAAAAAACTTACGTTCTGGCCTAGGCCCCACCAAACTCATCTCTCCTATCAACACATTGTAAAACTGCGGAATTTCGTCTATCCTGTATTTTCTTAACCACCTTCCAATAGGCGTTATCCGCGTATCATTGGCCTTAGACAATTGCGGTCCGGCTGCCTCAGAATCTACATACATGGTTCTAAACTTATAGATATGAAAAGGCTTTCCCTTTAGCCCAATTCTAATTTGTTTGTAAAATATGGGGCCGCTTGAACCAAACTTAACCAATAAAGCCACAATAAAAAACAAGGGCGAGAATAATACCAGCACCATTAC
>CAYUDC010000143.1:0-5765 GCA_964443415.1 uncultured Chitinophaga sp.
TCAAACCTAATAAAAAAATAAGCATATTTGAACCATGACATTTAAAAAGGTAGACGCAAACGATATAAATTATTTTAACGGCGTTATTGGCGCGCAAAATGTGTTGGTAGACAAAGAACTGCTTAGCCCATTTTCTAAAGACTATACCGAGGATTTGTGCTATTATCCGGAGGTAGTATTGCAACCAGGCACTACCCAAGAAGTGTCGCAACTATTGGCTTATTGCAATCATCATCAAATTTGTGTGACCCCTCGAGGCGCAGGTACAGGCTTAAGCGGTGGTTCTTTAGCCATCATGGGAGGTGTTAGCTTAAGCATGAGTAGGTTCAACAAAATACTGCTAATAGACGAAAGAAATTTCCAAGTACACGTAGAGCCTGGCGTAATCAATGAAGCCTTAGAAAACACACTAAAAGAAAAGGGGTTGTTTTATCCACCAGACCCAGCCAGCAAAGGCTCTTGTTTTTTGGGAGGCAATATTGCGCATAGCAGCGGCGGACCAAGGGCCGTTAAGTATGGCACCACCCGCGATTATGTGTTAAATTTAGAGGTAGTATTGGCAAATGGAGACATCATAGAAACAGGTGCCAATACCTTAAAATACTCCACAGGTTATAACCTAACCCATTTGATGGTAGGAAGCGAAGGCACCTTAGGGGTTGTTACCAAAATGGTTTTAAAGATGTTGCCTTTACCCAAAAACACTTTGCTGCTACTCGCACCCTTTGCCTCACCAGAAAAGGCTTGCGAAGCTGTAAACGGCGTTTTTAGAGCAGGCGCTAATCCATCTGCTTGCGAGTTTATAGAACCCGATGGGTTTAGATTGGCAGCCGAATTGTTAAACATATCTTTCCCTATTTCAGAAGAAATAGAAGCCTACTTGCTCATAGAGATAGATGGAAATGACATGGCAGCCATGATGCAGGAATGTGAAGTAATTAGTGAGGTTTTATACAACCACCAAGCTTTAGACGTATTGTTTGCCGAAACAGCTGCTCAAAAAGAATACTATTGGAAGCTTAGAAGAAGTATTGGAGAAGCTACCAAGCACAATAACATTTATAAAGAAGAAGATACCGTTGTGCCAAGAGCAGAGTTACCAGAGCTATTTAGGGGCGTAAAAGAAATCTCTAAACGCTATGGCTTTAGAACCATTTGTTATGGCCATGCAGGCGATGGCAACTTGCATGTAAATATCTTAAAAGACCAGTTAAGTGACGATTTCTGGAATAATGAATTAAATGCTGCCATCATCGAAATTTTTGAACTGTGCAAAAAACTCAAAGGCACTATCAGTGGGGAGCATGGTATAGGCTTGGTTCAACAAAAATACATGCCAGTAGTAATGCCGGCTCATCAGTTGCAGTTAATGAAAAATATTAAGGCAGCGTTTGATCCAAAGGGTATTTTAAATCCAGGCAAAATTTTCAACTAAGACTGTGCTTTTGGTTGGTTACGATGGAGCTTACATTCCAAGGCAAGGTGTGAGAAAAAGCTACTTTTCTTTCTTTACAACCAGACAATAAGCATAAAGAACAAGAGGCTGGAATGCAGGGGTCGGCATGAATAAACAATTCGGTTTCGTTTGGAAAGTGTTCATCGATGATTCCTTCCATCAAGTTTAACTCTTCATGGGCGCGCTCCAAAGACCAATACCAAGGTAAAGTTACATGGGCATCAATATGATAGTTGGCACCATGTTTAACTACTCGTAAATTATGTACATCTATCCATTCGGGCTTTCTAGATTTATTTAATGACACTAAAATATCTTCAATGATTTTTTCATCCGATTCATCCAATAAACCAGATAGGGATTGTCGGATCAACTTAAGGCCAGTAATTAAAATAACAGCTCCCATGATTAAGGCTACCAATGAATCTATCCAAACCATGTGGGTAAAGTAAACAAGTGCTAAGCCTGCTATTAAACCAATAGAAGTATAGGTATCTGTTAATAAATGTTTGCCATCTGCTATCATGGCATTTGAGTGATTTTTCTTTCCAAAATGCATCAATACCAAGGCTAAAACCAAGTTAACCAATCCAGAGCCCAAGGTTAACCAAATACCAATGTCTAGCGATTGTATGGGGCTGGGAAAAATAAAAGAATGAATGGCTTCAAACAAAATATACATGGCGGCCAAAACAATTAGCCCTCCTTCAAAACCCACAGATACAAACTCTATTTTACCATGGCCATAAGGATGGTTGATATCTTTGGGTTTACCAGCCATGCGAATGCTATATAAGGCAAATGCGCCTGCTGCCACATTGATGATAGATTCTAAGGCATCACTTAAAATGGCATTACTTCCTGTGATGATATGAGCCACAAACTTCACCAACATTAAGATTAATCCTGTAACCAGAACTATCAATTGAATTTTTGCTGATTGCTGATGATTTTGCATAGGTATAAAATAAAAAAGGCAACCAAAGGTTGCCTTTTTTAAGTATAAAATCAATGATATTATTCAACTATCATCTTACGAGTTACTTTTATTCCTTCTGCTTCCACAGTATAGAAGTAAATACCCGTGTTTACATTAGCTAAACTTACTTCAATCTCTGCGCTTCCAGCAGGAATATTTTGGTAAGCTTGGCTATAAACTAATTTTCCAGTTACATCTATAATACTAATAGTAGCATCTGTGTTTTGCTTAAAGCTAACAGGGATAGTGGTAGTAGCATTAAATGGATTAGGGAAATTCTGACCTACACTAAACAATTCGTTTTTGTATGAAGCCAAAGAAGTTAATCCATTGGTAATATCAGCAGTATCAATTACCATGTACATTACATCGTGTACACCTGCAGCACCAGGGTTGTTGGTAGCATCATAACGACCAATAGTGGTTTTTTGCAAGAAAGTTAAATGCAAACGACCATCCATTTTCTTAGATACTGAAGGGAAAACTTGCTCATAGTTTAATCCAATCCATGCAGTTAAATTAGCAATATTGCTCCAAGTGTTACCACCATCAGGAGAATATGTACAATATACATCACGGAAGTTTTTGCTATCAGTACTGATATCTTCTTCTGTTAATGATGAAAAGGTTAGGTAAATTACTCCATTATCAGAAATGGCAGCATAAGGCATGGTTGGAATAGAATGGTTACCATAACGCGCACCAGCTTCGTTCCAGCTATCAGCTAAATCTAATGATCCATTGTTATTTTCATCTGGCATGCCAGCAATAATTTTGGCATCCTCAACTGGCATTGATTCATTCCAATATAGGATGGCATTTTGTCCAGGGAAGTAAGTAATAGAATTATCGTCAAGGTTAGTATCTAATACACGTGATCTAGACCAAAAGCAATGCGCTTTACCTGAATTGTCTATGGTTACATGAACAGAACCATCATTGGTGAATGAAGTATCAACCAAAGTTTTATAATCGTAAGCAGGAACTGGGAACGAATCGATAATGGTTTTTTCCCAAGTAGCACCAGCATCAGTAGATTTGTATAAAGCTAAGTCGTCTGTTAAACCACCTATTAAGATGGCCACATTAGAACCGTTTGCATCAATGCTGTAGTTATCGCCACCACCAGCATAATAACGGCTGTTATCATAACCTGGTAAACACTCATTTTTAACCAACCAAGTATTGGTGCTAAATTGGTAACGCGAATACACCTGAGGTGTGCGTACACCATTTTTAACCACACGGTTTGGTTGAGCTTCTGATGAATCAGTATAAGAACCAATTACAATCATATAATCACCCGTGATAGCAGTTTGTGCCCATAATAAACCTGGAACGGTAGCAACGGTATCAAGGATGGTAGTAGATGTCCAAGTACCAGGACCAACGCCAGCTTTACGGTTCATTAATAAACCTCCAGCAATACCTGTACCTTGTTTTACAATATGCGAGGTAATGATTTCTTCGTTTGTTGTTGGGTTATACACGTAACATGGGAAACCAGATCTTTCCACATCAATTCGATTAGCAGAAACAGGGCCCCAAGCCGAACCATTAAAATGATTATAACCAGCACCGCGTGATGCATAAGGAGCTGGATCATTACTGGTAGTCCAAGTTAAAGACACTTTTCCATCAGGTAATAATTGTACACGACGGTAAATAGATGCATTGGTTTGTTGGTCGTTTTGGGTTTCACCCACTTTACTTAAAAACGACTTTTTTCCTAAGGTACGATAAGTAATTTCTGACTTAGGAAAAGTTTTGGTTGGAGCAGCTTGCTCCGCTTCTGTTACTTTAGTTGCCTGACGCGCCACATTAGGGCCGTTAAGTACTTTCGGTGTCTGCGCAAAAGCAAATCCAGAAAGGGCTGTTAAGGCCAATAAGTAGATTTTTTTCATTGTATATTAAATTAAGGTTATTAAGCTTGTTTTGTCAAAAGTAAGTATTTAAGTAAAAAATGCAAATCCATTGCAAATACTTTACATTGGTTCAAGTTGCGGCCTGTAAAGGATTTTAAACAAAAGCTCTTTCATCAATTCGCTGTCTTCAACTTGAGTTTGATTAAAGCCTTTGCTTTTTAGGTCATATTCTGCAATTAACTTCATAATGTTTTCAAGGTCAGAAACACCAAAATTGGCTAAGAGTTTTTCGTAATCTCTAGATTGCGGAAACCTTACTCCAATTGCGGCCATTGCCTTTTGATCACGAATTTGGTGTTGTTTCATCACGATGGCTTTCATAAAAAAGCTGTTCATCTGTGTGAGTAAAGGTATGATAGAAAATTCTTTGTTGCCACTTAAATGGTGGTTTATATAAAACACCCTCTTAGCGTTGCGATGAGCCAAAGCACTCATTAGCTCAAACACATTAAATTCTTTACTAATACCTATCTGTTGCTCTATCAGGGCTTCCGAAATTTCAGATTCGTTTTCCGTATTAATAAGTAGCTTATCTAATTCGTTGGCCACTTTAGATAAATCACTCCCCACATGGTCGGCAATTAGCATGCAATTGGCATCACTAATTTCTTTTTGGTGGGCCTTTAAATATTGTTTGATCCAACGCGGCAGCTCGCTGTCTTCATAGAGTTTTTTGGCTTCGAAACACACGTACTTTTGAGCCAGTTTATATCGCTTACTTCTGCCATCCACTTTCTTGCCTTTTACCGCAACCACCAAAATGGTGGTAGGCACAGGCTGTTCAAAATAAGGCTCAAAGTCATCTAGTTTCTTAAAAAACTGAGCCTCCTTTACAATAATTACTTGATGGTTGGCCATCATCGGATATCGCCTTGCACTCTCTACAACCTGTGAGATTTCTAAATCTTTGGCATATAAAATAGATAAGTTAAAGGCTTTCTCCATTTCATTTAAGGCATGCTGCTCTATATAATCAACAATTTGATCTATAAAATAAGCCTCCTCTCCATGTAATAAATAAATCGGTTTAAAGCGCTTGGCCTTTAATTCGCCAAATAAACGCTCATATTCCATTATACTATCTGCTGGCACTTTTCTTTACTTTTAGGAAAAACGAAGTAACCTAATTATTCCCAATCTTTGTGAAAAAATTTACTCAGCCATTCTTTGTAGCATGGGGTTTAAATGGGCTTCAATGGGTTAGGTTTGACCCGAATTGTTGCCTGTGGAAAAGTGTCATTTGAATTTCAATACCTTAAATAAGCTCTTCTGGTTTATTCACAAGTTTTAAGCCTTATTAATTTTATTGTTGAAAAGAAAAATTTACAGCGCAAATCTCAAAAGCCTACCTATCTTTCGGGACGGTTTTACAAATATGGCAGAAGAAAGAACGACTACGAAGAAA
>CAYUDC010000144.1:0-5723 GCA_964443415.1 uncultured Chitinophaga sp.
CGATCCAAACTCTGTAAAGGGGTAAAGTACTTGGGCTTGAATGGCTAGGCTATCATTTGCTTTAGCCTTTTCTGATTTTGGTTCAGACCTTAAGCTATTTCCTACAAAGCTTTCACCTTGTAGTTGTTCTCCCCAAATCTGACCGTTGATGCTCTGTACATTTTGGTTTGAACCGAGTTCGTTAGCCCAAAAAAGTAGCCTATAAGTTTTTTGTGCTGGTTTGGCGCTGGTAAAAGTAGCAGCCCAAAAACCTGCTTTATAAGTGATGTTTACTTTTAAGGTATCACTTCCATATAGCTTAGCCTCCAACGATTTGGCATCTTTTACATCGAGCGTCCAATTACCCAATTGGGGCAAGCTAAGGTTAAACAATCCTTGCAGCACTTCTTGGCCCCATGCCTTTACTGCGTTTTTATTTCCAAGGGTATAATGGTCTAATACCTCAGAGCCATTCTCAAAAATTTCTTGACTGCTGATAAAGAAATTGGCTAGTTTTCCTTTTTCGAGTGTGCCTGTAATAGCGCTCGCATTAAGTTGTTTAGCAGGTTCGGTGGTGAGGGCAGTAAGGGCCACCTCTTTAGGTAAACCAGCCAGAATGGCTTTTCTAAGGTTGGCAAAAAACTCTTCCGAAGATTGACAACCATCCATGGTAAGGGTAAATGGAATGCCTTTAGAGTAAACCTTTAAAGCGTTAGCTGGCGCCATTTCCCAATGCATTAAATCGGCAAGGTGAATGTTATTGGCGGCATAAGCATCGGTAATGTCAAATGGTTTAGGGAAGTTTAAGGGTAAAATCAAAGGGAAGCCAGTGGCTTTAATATCATCCAAACGTTGATAGTCGTCTCCTCTGGTTTTGATAATATATTTCTGACCAAACTCTTTGGCAATTTTGGCAGCTCTAAGGGTGGCAAGTTTATTTTCGGATTCGAAGATTACGGGCAAGTCTTTTACAGCATTAAAGGCGTCGAAGCTAAGGTTTAGCTCTTTAGACTGCATTTGATAATACTGTGCATCATAATAGGTTTGTCTGATTAACGCCACCGCACCCATAGCAGAGCCGGGGTAATCTTGACGGCTTGAGCCTTTTTGAAAACTTTGTCCGCTGGCAGTTTGCTTTTTTAGGATGAGTTGGTGTTCTGGCCCTTTGCCCGTTAAAGCCAAAGCACCTGTTCCTCTAAAAATCCCATCGGGTAATATGCTTAGGGTCAAACCAAAACCAGCCGAAAGGTATTGCTGACTTTTCTTCTCATCATATTCAAACAAATCAACGGCATTGCGATCTAAATGTACTGCATCGTTCCAAGCGTAAGCACCTGGTTTGTTGTTTGCATATTGATTGTTGCGTTTTGCTTTCTGCTCCTTTTCGGCGTTTAAACCATAACTGCTATACAAATCTATAAACGATGGATAAATGTACCTTCCATTAAGATTAATGACTTTGGCCTCTTTGGGAAGCGCTGCATTTCCTGCAAGGATATCAACAATTTTACCCTCTTTAATGATAAGGGTAGCATCCTTTAAAAGCTTTTGAGGCGTGCATTGAATATTGGCATGCGTAAAGGCAATAAATTGGGCTCTTTTATCGGGAGGACCATTAAGTGGAAAGCCTTCCTGGGCAGGAAGAAAATGATAAAACAATAAAAATAGCCCAAACAATGTTATCCTTTTAGTGTAATTCATTAGATAATGATTTGCGGCAATTTATAAATTATTCCATTTTTTGTGGGTAATAAATTATGTAAACGGTTTTTTAACTTTGTTTAACTTGGCTAAGTTTGGAGCATCAATGAACATTCTAGAAGAAGTAAAATATAAATTTAGTTACGGCAACGCCATCATTAGAATCATCATCATTAATGTGCTTGTATTTTTGGCATTTGCCATTGCGCATTTGGTGGAGTTTTTGTTTCAATTAAATTTCAGCTATCAGCTTACTTCATGGTTTTCTTTGCCAGCCTCGTTTGGCAGATTCCTTTACCAGCCTTGGAGTATCATCTCTTATATGTTTTTGCATTCTGGCCCACTACACTTAGTGTTTAACATGCTATGGCTTTATTGGATTGGGCAGTTATTGCAGCAGTATTTGGGAAATAGCAAAACCTACCAGGCCTATTTCTTAGGTGGAATTTTTGGCGGATTGGTCTATATGACGGCTTACAATGTGTTTCCAGTTTTTAGCAACCAGGTAGCTATTGGATTGGCCATTGGTGCCTCGGCGGGTGTTTTATCGGTGGTAGTAGCAACGGCAGCACTTTTGCCAAATTACAGTATTCATTTGTTTTTATTGGGCTCTATCAGGCTAAAATATATTGCACTTTTTACAGTCCTAATAGATTTAATAAGCATTCCTCAAGGAAATGCTGGCGGCCACATTGCTCACTTGGGTGGGGCTTTGTTTGGCTTAATTTTTATCCGATTAATTTACAATAAATCTAATGCCTCTCATGTGCTCGACAACATTTTTGATTTTATTGGAAACGGATTTAGAAGACAACCTAAATTAAAAATACACCATAAAGGCAATTCCCGAACTTCAACCTCAGATAGTGGCAAACCAAGTCAGGCCGATGTTGACGCCATCCTTGATAAAATTATCAAAGGCGGCTACGAAAGCCTAAGCAAGAAGGAAAAAGAAATTCTCTTTAAAGCAGGGAAATAATTTGAAATGGTATTTAAAAATATTACTCATTGCTAACATCCTTATTTGGTTGGGCATGCTTGGCGCCTATTTTGCGCCAGTTTTTTCGCCAAGAGAATATTGGTTCTTTGCATTTCTAGGATTGGCTTTTCCATTTTTATTAGCACTCAATCTAGTGTTTAGTATTGCTTGGGCTTTTTCAAAAAAGTATAAACTTGCCATGGTTGCCTTGTCATTACTATTGCCGGGCATACCGCATATACCAGCGTATTTGCAAATAAATCCAAAAGAGGCACCACAAGATCAAGGCACCTATTTAAACATCGTTGATTTTAATACCCACTACATGGGTGCTTACGACTTTATTGGTAAAGACAGCAATTACTTTTTCTCGCTATTTGATACCTTAAAACCAGATGTCATTTGCTTGCAAGAATTTACCAACTTGGGTGGGTTTCAGCAAAAACCCATGTTTAAAAGGTTCTCTAATGAATATAAAAGTTACGCCAACTACAATGCAGATATCCTTAGCAAGACTTACCCAACAGGGTATGGGGTATGTATTTTTAGCAAATATCCCATCATCCATAAAGGATTTTTAGAGCGTGTAACCCAATCGAGCAACTTAAGTGTGTTTGCAGATATCTTAGTTGGAGATGATACCATTAGGGTGATTAATACACATCTAAAATCTATTGTTTTTGATAGAAAAGATTATTGGGCCGTAGAGCAAATAGCCAAGGGAGAAGACCTGCTAGAAACCGATGATTTGAGGCGAATTATTGCTAAACTAAAATATGCTTTTAAAGAGCGTGCAAGGCAAGCAGAATACCTTAAGTCTAAAATGAATGAGAGTAGGCATAAACTAATTGTGTGTGGTGATTTTAACGACTCTCCCATGAGTTATTCTTATAGCACCATTCAAAAAGGCTTAAAAGATGCTTTTGTAGAATCTGGTTTTGGCATGAGCAGGACTTATATCGGAAAAATGCCTTCATTTAGGATAGATTATATCCTACACGACAAATCTTGGAAAAGCTATAATTACAAAACCAATAAACTAAATTTTAGCGACCACAAAATGATTAGCTGTACCATCAAAATACGCTAGCTTAAGAGGCATGAATGTTATTTTTTTAGCAACCTAATGCCATCCGATTCTATGGCTATTCTTTTCTCCTTATACAGTCCACCAATCGTCATTTTAAAAGTCTTTTTGCTCATGCCAAACACCTTTACAATGTCGGCGGCATCACTTTTATCGTGGTAGGGTAAAAACCCTTTATGGGCATGTAAAGCATCCAAAATGGTTTGAGCCTCGTCCTTTATTCTAAGGTGGCCAGGTTTACCTAACACTACATCTATCTTGTGATCTGGTTTAATTTTTTTGATAAAACCAGTAACCTTATCACCTGCATATAATTCTTTAAATACCTCGTTGTTGTGCAGAATACCAATGTGCTTTCCATTGATAATCATCTGAAAGCCAATATCTGTTTGTTTATATACAAACATTTCTACTTGCTCTTTTTCTTTCACACTAAGGTTTTCATTACTTAACTCATCCTCTAATTTCTCTTTGGCAAACACTTTACCTGTAAAAGGGTCTCTTAATACCATCACTAAACAAAGTTCGCCCTCCTCTAAATCATCTTCATGAAAACTTCTTGGCACCAATAAATCTTTGGGTAAACCCCAATCCAAGAAAGCGCCAGCAGTGGTGAGTTCTTTCACTTTTAAAGTACATAAATCTCCTACTTTGGCTTTAGCTTTATCTAAGGTGGCGGTAAGTTCGCCTTGCATATTATGGTATAAAAACACCTCTAACACCTCTCCCACCTTTGCCTTGGGCGTTTGCTTTTGAATGGGCAGTTTAACGTCATTCGAAAGCAAATAATGTGTTTCTTCTATCCCAATTACCTTTAAGGCATAATAATCTCCAGCAAATACATCCATATTCATCGTAAGTAAAATAACTAAGCTTCGCGGGCACCAATGGCATCCAACAAATCATTTAAATCATCAAAGTCTCTCATGCCCACCTCTTCTTCGTTACCCGCTTGTAGGTGAAATGCAAAGGGTTCTAGGGTTTTGTGTAATTGCAAAATAATCTCAGCATGGTTTCCTACATTTAAAATAACCTTGTGTTTTTGTAGGTACGGTTTGATCCAAAGCAGCGCCTCGGGCGACTGGCCTTCGGCGTTAATCTGAAATCCATCACAATAGGGCTCATAGGCCTCGAGTTCTTTGGCAACCATTTCAGGGGTCATTTGGTTCAAACCAATTACTTTAATAATAGGCTTAGAAAAGGTGCTTAATTCGTCGGGCAAAAGTTGATTATCTAATAATATGACGTCTACACCAAGTAAATCGCTAATTTCTTCTATTTCTTGTGCCGACTGTTCTCCAAACTCACCAACTGCATGAGAGCCGCTTGTCCACTCAAGGATTTCTTTTGCCTTAATGGGCAATAAAAAGTTTGGCGAGCTAGGGTCAAAACAAAAACCCATATAATGAAAGCCAGCTGCGGCAGCAAACCTAGCATCAGAGAGATTGGTAATTGGACTTAATTTTAACTTCATTTTCTTTTATAAATAGGCACATTGCTGCAGGCCTCACCATACATAATGCTTTTTGCATAAGGCAAAAGTTTGGCAGTGATAGACACATAAGCACTCACAGGAACTGGGATATCGCCACAACCTTTTACGATCACACGGGCGTCTTGATAATTTTCTGCATTTACCTTCTCTATGGCTTCTTGATATAAAAGCACATTTAATTGGTCTAAGGTGCCAAAAAAATATCTTTTAGCAAAAGGATGCGCAGCAACACTTAATAACATATAGGCCCAAGTTGGCACTATGGCGTCTGTACTGCAAGTAAAGGTAAGTAAATGCCCAGTATACTGCGACCAATCGTGGCTTTTAACGGCTTCTCTAAACTCCTTTTCTTTTAGAATGAGACCTCTAAATAACCAAGGAGCAATATCAATTTCTGTACGCTTAGCCTCGTCAAAAAAGTCTTCGAGGTTTAAGGTAATTAAGCCACTTGCGGCAACTTTGTTTTCTATTAATTCTACTTC
>CAYUDC010000145.1:0-5676 GCA_964443415.1 uncultured Chitinophaga sp.
TAAGACCATGGCAAAAAAAGTGAAAGAAAATAAACTCATTTTCGGTGAGGTAGAGGAGTTTCCAGAAAAGGATAAGGCAGAAGAGAAGCGCCCTAAGAAAGAAAAAAAGCCTTCTGAGTCAAAAAAAATCTTTGGCTTTTTGATGGACGAGCGATTTCAAAAATCAGCAGGGATTCTCTCTGTTCTTTTTTCTTTGTTGCTTTTTATCTCTTGCATTTCTTTTTTTAATAGTTGGGCTGAGGATCAAAGTTTAGTTCATCATATCTCTTTTGGCACCTTGCAATTAGAACAGGCTAATTTAGCCGAAAACTTGTTAGGCACTTTTGGCGCTTGGCTAAGCTATATCTTTATCTACAAAGGTTTTGGATTTGCCTCTTTTGCATTTGTTCTGCACTTTTTCTTATTTGGTATTTTGTTATTAACCAAGCTTGAACCAATTCCCATTTTTAAAGTACTTAGATACAGCTTCTTTGGAGGCATATGGCTTTCTTTAGTATTGGGATTTTTGTTTGGTGAGGTATATCCTGTTTCGGCAGGTTCTTTTGGTTATTTTGGCAACTTATATTTAAACACCCTGCTAGGAAGTTTAGGAACAGGGTTGGTTTTGGCTGCCTATCTGTTGATTTTCTTGGTGGTTGTTTTTAACATTGAGTTTTATTCTCCATCAGTTGCCACCTCAGAGCAGGAGCTTGAAAAAGCCAATCAAGTGATCCTTCCAGATGCAGACAAACCAGGCTTGGATCAAACCGAAACACTAGAAGATTTTCCCATTGATGCGGATAGCTTTTTAATTAAGCAAGTTACCCCAACCCCTTCACCAGAAACAATTGAAACACCCGAATCTACTGTTGATGCAGAGGTTAGTGTGCTAACGACTGATGAACCAATGGAAGAAGTGGAGCCATCTTTTATTGACAATTCGGTTGATGAGCCCGAGCAAGAAATCATTGTAGACATTAATGAAACACCAATTTTAAATAAACCCAGCTTGGAAGCAGAACCAATTGCACTAACCACAGATAGCGGCTTAGTTTTAGAAGTGCAGGATTTGCCAGAGGAAGAAATTATTATTGAGGAGAACACCGTACATATTCCAGATTTAAACACCCCTTACGACCCAACTTTAGATTTTAGTAAATACCAATATCCTACCATTGACTTATTAAATGAATATGGCGACAATAAAGGCAAGGTAGAAAGTGCCGAATTATCCGAGAAAACGAGGATGATTGAGGATACCTTAAAAAACTATGGCATTGGCATCAAAAAAATATCGGCCACCATCGGACCCACCGTTACCTTATATGAGATTATTCCACAAGATGGTGTTAGAATAGCCAAGATAAAAAACCTAGAAGATGATATTGCCTTAAGCTTAGCAGCCTTAGGTATTAGAATCATCGCTCCTATTCCGGGTAGAGGCACCATTGGTATTGAGGTGCCTAATTCTGTGCCAGCCATGGTGAGCATGAAATCTGTATTGGGCAGCCAGAAATTTGTAAATGCCGACATGGATTTACCTATTGGCTTTGGAAAGACCATTTCGAATGAAGTGTTTGTAGCAGATTTAGCTAAAATGCCTCATCTTTTAATGGCGGGAGCTACAGGGCAAGGTAAATCAGTAGGATTAAATGCCATCTTGGTTTCGTTACTTTACAAGAAACATCCTTCGCAAATTAAGTTTGTTTTGGTTGACCCAAAGAAAGTTGAACTGAATATTTATAAAACGATTGAAAGGCATTTTTTGGCTAAAATCCCTGGCGACCAAGATGCGATTATAACAGATACCAAATTAGTTATTCATACTTTAAACTCTCTTTGCAAAGAGATGGACGACCGCTATGATTTACTTAAAGATGCGCAAGTTAGAAATTTAAGAGAGTACAATGCCAAGTTTATCAGCAGGAGATTGGCCCCTACCGATAAAATTGACCATAGATTTTTACCATATATAGTGGTGGTGATAGACGAGTTAGCAGATTTAATGATGACAGCCGGCAAAGAGGTAGAACATCCAATTGCGAGGTTGGCGCAATTGGCCCGTGCCATTGGAATTCACCTGATTTTAGCCACACAAAGGCCAAGCGTAAATATCATCACAGGTACCATAAAAGCCAATTTCCCAGCCAGGGTGGCATTTAGGGTGTCTCAAAAAATAGACTCAAGAACCATATTAGATGCCAATGGAGCCGACCAATTAATTGGCAAAGGAGACATGCTTTTTAGCAATGGAAACGACTTGATTAGACTTCAATGCGCATTTGTAGATACGCCAGAAGTTGAAAAAATCACTGAATTTATTGGCAATCAACAAGGCCGCGAACCTTATTTATTGCCTTTGGTTCAAACCGAAGGAGACGATAGTGGCTTAGATGGAGAAGCCTTTGACCATAGTAACAGAGACAGTTTATTCGAAGAAGCTGCTAGAATTATAGTCGTAAATCAGCAGGGATCCACCTCTTTGTTGCAAAGAAGACTAAACTTGGGGTACAATAGAGCAGGTCGACTGATTGACCAGCTTGAAAAAGCGGGTATTGTTGGAGCATTTAAAGGCAGTAAAGCCAGAGAAGTATTGGTTCATACCGAAGCAGAATTAGACGAACTTTTAAATAATATGAAATAACTCATATTGGCATGGTTTTTCTATTTCATTGAATTATTGAATATTTGCATTGTGAAAAAAAGTTTATTAATAGGTGTGGCCATCATGATTGCTACCCTCGGAATGGCTCAAAATGCCAAGCAAAATGAGGCTGAAAAGCTCATGGATAAGATTAGCAAGCGCTACAAGGCTTTTAAATCTATTAAGGCTGATTTTATATACACTGTAGAAAACAAACAGCAAAAAAGCCAAGAAAAACAAAAAGGCAATTTGATGGTAAAAGGCAATAAATTTAGGTTAGACATTGCCAATCAAACCATTATTTGCGATAACAAAACCATTTGGACGTATAGCAAAGAGGTAAATGAGGTTCAAATAGACAATTATAACCCGAAAGAGGGCGCTATTAGAATTGATGATATTTTTACCATGTATGGCAAGGGTTTTTTATATAAAACCTTAGAAACCAAAAAGGAAGGTAATAGAGAATTGGTTACTATTGAGCTAACTCCAAAAGATAAGAAGAAAAAATTCTTTAAAATAAAGGTGGTCGTAGATAAGACCAATCAAACCATATTAAGCTCGCAGGTATTTGATAAATCAGGCACCATTCATACTTATACTGTCACCAATCAGGTACCTAATTTTAAATTTGAAGATAATCAGTTTGTATTCGATCCCAAAAAATACCAAGGTATAGAAATTATCGATTTAAGATAATTGCTAAAATCCGCCACCTTGCTCAATTCTCACTGGAGAGCTCGGTTCTTTGGGTTTATCTTCTGAAAGTCCTTTAATTATTAGCTGAACATTTGATTGTTCTGCATTTGACATGACTGCAATGCTTTTGCTAAAAGCACCTCTAAAAGTGCCAGCTGTATAAATTGCCTTTATTTTACCTTTCTGTCCGGGCATGATGGGTTCTCTTGGCCACTCTGGTGTGGTGCAACCGCATGAAGGCTGAACATTAGAAAGAATAAGAGGCACCTTGCCTGTATTGGTAAAAACAAATTCATAAGATACCGACTTCCCATCGTATACCTTTCCAAAATCATGGGTTAAATTTTCGAAAGCAATGGTTGGTTTTTGACCCTCTTCCTTTTTTGTTTGTGCTACAACTAGCACAGAAATAAAGACGAAGACTACAGATGCAATAACTTTTTTCATAATTCAAACATAAAAAAACCTGCATATTTATTGATATGCAGGTTTTATTTTAAATACCATCATTACTTATTTTCAGCTGGCTTAACATCACCTTTAAGGTAAAGAATCACCTGAGAATTTTTTGCATTGCTGTTTACAGTAACACTTTTGGTAAATGGACCAGAAGCAGCAGCATTGTAAGTAGCTTTTACATAGCCTGTTTTACCAGGTTTGATTGGTTCTTTTGTCCACTCTGGCGTGGTGCAGCCACAACTAGCAGAAGCGCTAGTAATGATAAGATTGGTTTTACCAGTGTTTTTAAAGGTAAACTCATAAGTTGCAGGAGTGCCTTGAGGGATGGAACCAAAATCATGTGTTTCTGATGTAAACTTGATTTCAGGAGCCTTGTCATTGGCAGGTTCTGCAGTTTGTGCTGAAGTTGTTAATACACCGCCGATGGCGATAAGTGCAGTTAAAATTAATTTTTTCATTTTTTCACTATTTGCTTTCTCTGTTTATCAATATCCGTTCCAAAGTTAAGATTCCATTCAAAATTTTCAAATACTTGCTGCTTAAAAAATAGTTAATTCCACAAGGCTTTCAATTTGGCATCCTAAGAGAAATTATTTAGGTTTGGGCGCAGTTAAACTTTCAAGATATGACCGACGGAACAAAGGCTACGGCCGCTGATAAATATAAAGCAGTAGTTTTGGAAGACTACAGGGTAGCCTACCAAAGCAGACAAGCCAGTTTGATAGGCAGAAAAGAAGTATTAACAGGAAAGGCCAAGTTTGGCATTTTTGGAGACGGTAAAGAACTTCCACAAATAGCCATGGCTAAAGCATTTAAGCCGGGAGATTTTAGGAGTGGCTATTACAGAGATCAAACTTTTATGATGGCTTCTGGCCTTTTAAGTGTACAGGAGTTTTTTGCCCAATTATATGCGCATACTGATGTTCAGGCAGAACCTGCCAGTGCCGGCAGGATGATGAATGGACATTATGGCACTCGAACATTGGATGCCCAAGGCAACTGGAAGAAGTTAAAATCACTAAAAAACTCTTCTTCCGACATTTCTCCCACTGCTGGTCAAATGTTGAGATTGGTTGGGTTAGCCCAAGCTTCTAAATATTACAGAACACAGGCTGCTGCTATTGGTGAAAATGATTTTTCTGACAATGGAAACGAGGTGGCTTGGGGAACTATCGGAAATGCCAGCAGTAGTGAGGGTCATTTTTTTGAAGCCATCAATGCTGGAGGTGTGCTACAAGTGCCAATGGTTATTTCTGTATGGGATGACTCTTATGGTATTTCTGTTCATGCAAAATATCAAACCACCAAGGAAAGTATTTCGGAAATATTAAAAGGGTTTCAAAGAGATGACAAAGGTGAAGGCTACGAAATCTTTGTTGTGAAAGGTTGGGACTATGCAGAGTTGTGCAGGGTATATGAAGAGGCTGGAAAAATTGCCAGAGAAAAACATGTTCCTTGTTTAATTCATGTAACAGAGTTAACCCAACCTCAAGGGCATTCTACCTCGGGTTCACACGAGCGTTATAAAAGCAAGGAACGACTTGATTGGGAAACAGATAACGACTGTATAAAAAGATTCAAAGAATGGATTATTTCTAACGGAATTGCCAGTGCTGAAGAGATTGAAACCTTAGAAAATGAAGCCAAAATTCAGGTGAATGTATCCAAGAAAAATGCATGGGAAAATTACCTTCATCCTATAAAAGCTGATTTGGCTGAAGCTTGTCAGTTATTGTCTTCACTTGCTATGGTAGCTACCCAAGGAGCTGCCATTGGAAGCTTGGCTCAATCTTTACAACAAATTAATGAGCCCATTAGAAAAGACATTGCTTCGGCTGTACATAAGGCGTTAAGATTAACCTTAGGAGAAACCTCATCGGAAAGAAACCAATTGT
>CAYUDC010000146.1:0-5575 GCA_964443415.1 uncultured Chitinophaga sp.
AATTATGACCATGTTAGTAGGAAAAAAGGCACCTCATTTTAGTGCCGATGCCGTTGTAAACGGTGGAGAGTTTGAAGAAAATTTCTCATTGTCTCAGTATGTAGGAAAGAAGTATGTTTTATTCTTCTTTTATCCCCTAGATTTTACCTTTGTGTGCCCAACAGAGATTATTGCTTTTCAAGATAAAATAGCAGAATTCGAAAAGCGCGGTGTGCAAGTGGTAGGATGTTCAATTGATAGCAAGTTCTCTCATTGGGCTTGGTTAAATACCCCTAAAAATAAAGGTGGTATCGAAGGTGTAGCTTACCCATTGGTTGCAGACGTTAACAAAACCATCGCTACCAATTATGGTGTTTTGGCCGGACGTTACACCTACAACGACAACGAAGAACTAGAGTGGATTGGCGATAATGGCGAAAACGCAGTAGCCTATCGTGGATTATTCTTAATCGACAAAAACGGAGTAGTGCGTCACCAAGTAGTAAACGACATGCCATTGGGTAGAAACATCGACGAAGCTTTGCGTATGATTGATGCTTTACAATATTTTGAAGAAAAAGGTGAAGTATGCCCTGCCAACTGGGAGCAAGGTAAAGATGCCATGAACGCTACCGCCGAAGGTGTTGCGAAATATTTAGGTTCACACTAAAATTAAAAGCGAACCCTATTTAAAGACCTGCCATCCCATTTTTGGCAGGTCTTTTTTGTTTAACAAGAAATAGAATTTAGGTTATTTTTGACCCGATGAGATCAATTCTTTTAGTTTGTATTCTACTTTTTAGTTTTCGGCAGGGCTTGGGTCAAACCGACACCAGCAGCATTTATGTGCCATTAACCCAATATGCCAAAGACGAGCGATTTGATAAGTTTCAAATTACCTTGGCTTTGTTTAGCTGCAAAGGCGATTCTATAGAAACCCTTGACTACGAAGGAACGCGAAAGTCTCAAGTGCTCATCATCAAACGCCCCACAGGCTATAAAGACTATGCCTATGGCTACTTGTTCTTTAATGGCATCAATAATCAGCTTAACCCAGGCTATGTGACCGCTTTGGTATGCAACCCTTATCATAAAAATCCAAGGTTGTATTTAGACTTAAATCAAAATAATGATTTTACCGATGATAGCAATTATGCTTTACCTTATTTTGATGAAGCCCCATTGAGTTTTGAGCTAGCCAATGCCGATTATCCAGAAGGAAAAATACGCGTGGTGCTCACCCGTAATAAGCTCTTTGGACAGAAATATGAATTTAAAAAACAACTCGATGAATACTATGCCATGGCTTATAAAGGCAAGCATTTTATTGGGATGGAATATACCTATCGTGAACAAAAATACATTGCAAGGGTGGGCCAAGTAAAACTCGAAAAAGAATCCTTCAAAATTGCCCTCTTAGACGCCAATACCAATGGCTTATACAATGAGCCAGGCATCGATAAAATCATTTTTGTAAACAGTAACGATACCGTTTTAGATGCCACCAATCCTTTAAACTTTGTTACTTTTTCTAAAGCTGGAGAACCCAGCTATTTCGAGAAAAATGGCAGACTTTATAAAATCCTTGAAGCAGATAAGGCAGGCAACTATATTCGGTTTAAACCAAGCAATGACACCGTTGAATTTAACCGGATAGCTGTAGGCAAAAAGGTACCCAAAATTAAATTCACCCTAGCCAAAGGCGAAAAATTAAACCTCAAAAAATTCAGACGTAAATCTGTCTATATTTACTTTGGCAGCCGCAATAGCAAGAACTTTAAATCGGATACCATGATGCTGCGCACCATTGCCGCTTTAGATACCAATAACCTTAAAGTAATCATGGTTTTGTATGTAAATAAAAGCTATGAGTTGCGCATCTATAATACCGATGCAAGACCCAACTATTATTTGGCCTATGGCAATAAAGAATTAAGCAGAAAACTGGGTATTGGCAGTGTTCCTCAAACCTTGTATTTGGGCAAAAGACGCCGCGTAAAGCAATATGGATTAAAGCCAGAGGAGTTTATTAGAAACTATGTAAGGCAAGAAAAGTAGTTGATTCTACCAAGAGCCTCCGGCTCCGCCGCCGCCAAAACTTCCACCGCCAAAGCCTCCAAATCCGCCTCCGCTGCTGCCACCGCCGCCACTAAATCCTCCACCACTAAAGGTTCCGCCAAACGGGCCGCCAAAAAATGGTCCGCCAAAGCCTCTTCGATGCCCTCCCCCACCTTTTCCAAAGAAGGCAACAAGGATGATGATGACGATGATGATGAGCACAATGGGAAAATCATTCTTGCGCTTACCTTTCTTTTTGGCCTCTGCCTTGTATTCTCCAGCAGCCGCCTTCATTAAATCTGTGGTGGCCTCATCAAAACCTTGAAAGAAAGCATTGGCCTTAAAGGCAGGCTTAATGCGTGTTTCTATAATGCGCTTGGCAATGGCATCTGGGATGGCACCTTCTAAGCCATAACCTACTTGAATTCGAATTTTACGCTCTTGTAAAGCAATATAAATTAAAACGCCATTTCTTTTTTCTTTGGTACCAATGGCCCATTCATCGGCCAATCGTCTGCTGTATTCAAAGTCATCATCTCCTTCCAAAGAATTTTCTATCACAATGGCAAACTGGTTGGAGGTACTGTCTTCGTAGGCAAGGAGTTTTTGCTCTAATAATTGCACCTCGTTGGGTGCCAAAACGCCTGCAAAATCATTCACCAAACGAGGTGGATTGTTTTGTTTTGGAATATCCTTGGCACCTAAAAACAAAGGAAACAAGCAAAGATAAATCAGTAATTTACGCATGGGGCTTCCCTCCAAACGAAATATCGTTGCTAAGTTCATTGGTATCATTTTTTTGATAAGGGAAATTTACTTTAAGCTTCTCTCCTACCTGTTCTATGGCTTGAACCAAACCTTCTGTGTACTCCGACTTTACAAAATAAGATTTCATCAAGTCTTTTTCGGCCTGCCAAAAGTTGTCGGTCACTTTATCATGAATTCCTTTATCACCTAGAATGGCGAACTTCTTATCTAGCAAAGCCAAATAAATAATCACGCCATTCTGCTGTGCAGTTTGGTGCATGTTTAAGGAGAAGAACATCTCCTTGGCGCGCTCTATGGGGTCGCCCGGACAATGTTCTTCTATGTGTACGCGTATTTCGCCAGAAGTTTCGAGCTCTGCCAACCTAATGGCTTCAATGATTCGATTTTGGTCGGATACGCTAAAATATTGCTTTGGCATGGCACTATTAGAATTTTACTTCTGGTGCCTTTTCTGCGCCTTTGTCGGCCTCGAAATAACCTTTCTTATCAAAACCTAACATGCCAGCAAACAACACTTGTGGGAATTTGCGGATGTATGAGTTGTAATCTTTTACAATCTCGTTAAACTTCTGACGCTCGGTGGCAATGCGGTTTTCGGTGCCCTCTAATTGCGCTTGTAGCTCTTTGAAACTTTCTGTGGCTCTTAGCTGTGGATAGTTTTCTGTAATCATCATCAAACGACCTAAAGCTTGAGAAAGTTCGCCTTGTGAAGCCTGAAACTTTTCTATTTGTTCAGGTGATAATTTAGAGGCATCTACTTTCATAGAAGTAGCTTTCGACCTAGCTTCGATGACATCTGTCAAAGTTTTTTGCTCAAAATTGGCTACCCCTTTTACGGTGCTTACCAAGTTTGGAATTAAATCGGCTCTTCTTTGGTACACGTTTTCTACATTAGACCAAGCTCCCGAAACGCCTTCTTGTTTGGTTACCATGCTGTTGTAGCTGCCGCAGCCGCTCATAAATAATAAGACAATTGCCGCCACTACGGCTAAAAGAATAATGGTTCCTCTGTTCATGTTAGTAAAATTTACTCAAGGCAAGATACAAAATATACTCCAAACCACCTTAAACCTGACAAAATGTTCTGGGACTTGTATAAGCGGTAAAAATTCACAGATATTGCAGCCGAAAGTTTTACGAAGATGAGTTACAAGGCAGATTGTTTACATTTTAAAGGTCATATTCCCTGCAAACCCCACAAGCAAAACGGCTACCATTGCGATAGCTGCCCTGCTTACACCCAGGTTTCAAAGCGCATTTTAATCATTAAATTGGGCGCCATTGGCGATGTTATCAGAACTACCCCATTGGTACTAAAGTTTAAAGCACTCTATCCAAATTGCAAAATTACCTGGCTTACCTGGACGCCAGACATTCTGCCATCTTCGCAGATTGACGAGATTTTAAAGTGGGATTATAACAGCATTCTCTATACCCAACACAGCTCTTGGGATATTGCCATTAACCTCGACAAAGAGAAAGAGGCAGGGGCTTTATTAAAGGTGTTAGATGCCAAAGAAAAATTTGGCTTTGTATTAAAAGACAACGAGATTCAACCTATCAACGCCTTGGCTCAACATAAGTTTGATACGGGGATGTTTGACGATGTGAGCAAAGCCAATACTAAAAGTTACCTGCAAGAGATTTTCGAAATCTGTGGGTTTGAGCACCAGGGCGAACCTTATTTAATGGACACCCACGACGATAAAGGTTATCAATGGGATTTGCCAAAAGACAAAAAAATCATCGGCTTAAACACAGGTTGTGGTGGCCGTTGGACCACCCGCTTATGGAGCATCGATAAATGGGTAGAGCTTGTTGGCCAATTAAAGCAACAGCATCCAGAAGCGCATATTTTATTATTAGGTGGCGAAGCAGAGGATGCCAGAAACAAAGAAATTCAAGCTCGCTCTGGCGCACATTACCTGGGTTATTTTAGTTTGTATGAATTTATCAACTTGGTAAACCACTGCCATTTGGTAATTACCCAAGTGACCATGGGGATGCATATTACCTTGGCCTTAGGCAAAAAGATTATCTTAATGAACAACATCTTTAACCCAAATGAATTTGATTTATTTGGCAAAGGCGAAATTGTGATGCCAGACAAATCTTGTAAGTGTTTCTACAGAGGTAGCTGTTTAGATGGCACTTCTTGCATGGAAGAACTGCCTGCTGCCAAAATTGCTTCGGCTGTTCAAAGACATTATTAAGCAAAACATCTTGGCAATTGCATACATCATCAATTGCCAAGATGTATTTTTTATAACAACTGAATAGTATGCTTTTTGGTATCTACTTTCTCAATTACCTTTTCTATTTTACCTTTTTCATCAATCACAAAAGTGGTGCGTAAAATGCCCATGTATTTTTTGCCATACATGCTCTTCTCGCCCCAAGTACCATAAGCAGTGGCCACTTTGTTATCGGTATCTGCCAACAACGAAAATGGCAATTCGTATTTATCTATAAACTTTTGGTGCTTGGCCTCATTATCCGGACTCACACCCAAAATCTCATAACCTTGGCTTTGAAACTGTTGGTAGTTGTCTCTTAAATCGCAAGCCTCTGCGGTGCATCCTGGGGTATCGTCTTTGGGGTAAAAATACAATACCAATTTTTTCCCTTTATAATCTGCCAGTGAAACTGTTTCACCCTTCTCGTTTTTTGCCTTAAAGGCTGGCGCTTTATCGCCAACTTGTAATGTAATTGCCATAATTTTTTGCTTATATCTACTTAACCTCAGAGCCTATATTTTGGTTTTGAAAGG
>CAYUDC010000147.1:0-5446 GCA_964443415.1 uncultured Chitinophaga sp.
TATCTTTCGGGACGGTTTTACAAATATGGCAGAAGAAAGAACGACTACGAAGAAAAGGAAGCCCCTTACCAAACAACTTAATTACCCATTAGAAGGATCTAAACTTCCACCGCAGGCCATTGAGCTAGAAGAGGCAGTGTTAGGAGCATTAATGCTCGAAAAACATGCCATTACACAGATTGGTGAAATATTATTACCCGAAAGTTTTTACAAAGAAGCGCATGCGATTATTTACAAAGCCATTCGCGATCTGGCCATCAACGCCCAACCCATCGATATTTTAACCGTTACCGCAGAGCTTAGAAAAAAGGGAGAATTAGATTTAGTAGGCGGTGCTTTTTATATTACCCAACTAACCAATCGTATTGCCTCCGCTGCCAATATCGAGTACCATGCGCGTATCGTAGCTGAGAAATATTTGCAACGCGAACTCATTAGGATTTCTGGTGAAATTCAAACCGAAGCCTTTGAAGATGACGCCGATGCCTTTGATTTACTTGACAGTGCCGAAAGAAAACTATTCGAACTTTCGCAAGGCAATATCAAAAAAGCCATGCAAAGCATGAAAAAGGTAATCATCGACACCTTAAAAGACATCGAAGAGTTAAAACATAAAACAGGAAAATTTACAGGCATCCCTTCTGGTTTTGCCAGGTTAGATAAAATTACCTCTGGCTTTCAAAAATCGGATTTAATTATTGTGGCAGCACGCCCTGGTATGGGTAAAACGGCCTTCGCTTTAAGTGTGGCAAGAAATGCTTCTTTAGAAAGTTTAGGACCCGGAGAAAAACCTAGAGCCATTGCTGTATTCTCTTTAGAGATGGGTAACAAACAAATGGTGAGCAGGATGATTAGCTCCGAAGCCGAAATACACGGCCATAAGTTAAGAACAGGAGAATTGCAAGATTATGAGTGGGCGCAGCTTAATTCAAAAATTGCCCGTTTAAGTGAAGCGCCTATTTTTATTGATGACACCCCTGCCCTTTCTGTTTTTGAACTTCGCGCAAAATGTCGCAGGCTTAAGCAGCAAAACGATATTCAAATGGTGCTTATCGATTACCTTCAGTTAATGCGAGGTGATGATGGCAACAATAAAAATGGAAATCGTGAACAAGAGGTGAGTTATATATCTCGCTCCCTCAAGGCTTTGGCAAAAGAATTAGATGTACCTGTGATAGCATTGTCTCAGTTAAGTCGTATGACCGAACGCCGCACCGGTGGCTCTAATAGGCCCATGCTGTCAGACCTTCGTGAATCTGGATCTATCGAGCAAGATGCAGACATGGTAATGTTTATTTATCGTCCAGAGTATTACCAATTGGCAGAATGGGAAGACGGCGAACCTACCAACGGACAAGCAGAGGTAATGATAGCCAAAAACCGTCATGGAGAGGTAAGTAATATCCGCTTGAGGTTTATCAATGATTTTACCAAGTTTACCGACCTCAATACCGATGCCTACAGCAATGTTGGGTCAAACCTGATACCTGATAACCCAGGTTTTATAACCATAAGCTCTAAACTTAATACAGAAGAAGATACCAGCGATTTTGCTGGCCAAGTTCCTTTTTAATATGTCACAAAACCAAAAACCACTGATTTTAGTAACCAACGACGATGGCATTAGCGCTCCTGGCATTAAAGCTTTAATTGCTGCGGTGAGCCATTTAGGTGAGGTAGTTATTGTTGCACCCGATAGCCCACAAAGTGCCATGGGACACGCCGTAACCATCTCTAAACCGCTTAGGCTAGAGAAAACTACCATACACGAACCATTGCTCGCCTATCAATGCAGTGGAACACCAGCCGATTGCGTAAAAATAGCAGTAGACAAAGTATTACATCGCAAACCCGATTTATTGGTATCTGGCATCAACCATGGCTCTAACAGTTCGATTAATATATTATATAGCGGAACCATGAGCGCAGCCGTTGAAGGAGGCATTGAAGGCATTCCTTCGGTGGGCTTTAGTCTTTGCGATTTTTCATTTGAAGCAGATTTTAGTTTAGCAGCCAAAATTGCTGCTAACGTTGCCGAAAATATCTTAAATAATGGCTTACCTCAGGGTGTATTACTCAATGTAAATATCCCTAAACTAAGTGAAGACCAATTTAAAGGTGTTAAAATCTGCAGGCAAGCTTGGGCCAAATGGGAAGAAGACTTTGATGAACGCAAAGACCCTAATGGCAAAAGCTATTATTGGCTCACAGGAAAATTTGTAAACTACGACAAAGGCGACGATACAGACGAATGGGCACTAGCCAATGGATACGCCTCGGTGGTGCCTGTACATTTTGATTTAACTGCCCACAATGCACTCTCTTATTTGCATCAATGGACAATAAATCCATAGGAAATGATGTTATTTGCGGGTGTAAACTTGTAAAGTATGAAATTTGGCTGGTTAGATAATATGATAGTGGGGTTTTTAGTAGGAATTTTGGCCCCTAGTATTGTGATATACTTTTTCTACTTATTTAATTTTAGCACCTCCTCCTTAGAGGTTTTTTTAAACCTCGCAGTAAAGCAAAAATTGCTTTCTCCTTTACTCGCACTATGTTGCGTAGCCAATCTTGGCCTTTTCTTTTCCTTTATGCATTTTGATAAACTATTTGCCAGTAGAGGAATCATTTTAGCCACCTTCCTTTATGGGTTTATCATTGTTTTACTAAAGTTTTTTATGTGAAAGAGGCTTTTTTAAGTGTTTGATTTAAGTATTTTTGCATCATGCAGAAATATTTCTACTCTTTTCTATTTTTATTTTTCGGTTTGATCCAAACCCACTTAAATGCTCAGGATACTAAAGAAGTGGCAGCAATTGTTTTGCAAGGTTCAAGAAACGATTTAAATACTTGTGCCATGAGTCCAGCAAAATATAAGCGTATGGCTGTAGCAGGTTGGGACAACGAAGTTCTGATATACCAAACGGATAGCCCTTTTATTTTGGTTCAAAAATTATTAGGACACCAAGCCCCTGTAAATAGTATAGCCTACAACTTCGCAGGCAATATGTTTGCCAGCGGCTCGAGCGACCAAACAGTTAGACTCTATGACAGTTTATATAGGTTTGTTCCACTCAACGAAACAGACAATAACAAACATGAAACAGCAGTACACTCTGTTTTATTTGATAGAGGTGGTAAATATTTATTTAGTGGAGACAAAGACGGCAAACTTATTATTTGGGATCTAGCAGGTAAAAAATCTGTAAGAAACTACCTCACCGGAAATACCATTCAAGACTTGTGCTTAAGTCCAACCCCTGCCAACATTTTTATTGCACACAGTGATCCTCAAATCAAAATATTTGCACTCGCCACAGGTAAATTAGTAAGAACTTTAGACGGCCATACCGATGTAGTAAATTGCTTAGCAATAAGCGCCAATAATAAATACCTTATCAGCGGGTCTAATGACAAAAGTGCCAGAATCTGGGATTTAAAAACGATGAAAACCCTGTTTGTACTTAATACAGAGTGCTGGAAGGTGGTTTCGGTTGGATTTACAGATGATAGTAAATATTGCGTAACAGGCTGTAATGATGGCTCTGTGCGTGTGTGGGAAACCGAAACAGGCAAGCTGGTAAGCAAGTGGAGTGATGAGAATTTAGGCGTAAAAGAATTGTGCTTTACCAAAAACAATCAATATGTGCTCATAGCACCAAGATCTAAAGAAGGTCAAAACTTTGGTGCAAGAATTATTCTAAGTGGTTTAGTATCCAATGTTAAATCGGCCACCAATAATCCATCGGGCGGTTTGCCAGCCAATAACCCTTTAAAAAGACAATTAGATAGCATTGCAGCATTAAGACCGCTAACCAAGCAAGATTCTATCAAATATAAGTCGGTTTTAAAACCACAAGTGAACCAAAAATCCAATTCAAATGGTGGAAAACTGGATAGCACAGTTATCTATAAGACCCCAATGAAAGGAAATCCTGTAAAAAAATAAAAAATTAAAACCTTAAGAAAACTCTCATGTTCAATAGTTACGTGGATTTTTTTAGGGCTAAATTCAAAAAAAAATGCTTTGTTTAAAAAATGAAGTATTCCAAAAAAATTACTTTACTATATTGCACCGCAATTTAACCTAACTGTAATCCTATCAATAATCTAAAAAAGATGAAGATTTTCAAACTGTTACCGAAAACTGCCTTAATAATGGCGTTCATGTTTTCTCTAATTTCAGGACTTTTTGCACAAAGTGCCGAAGAAGGTAAAACGCTTTTTCAGGCAAATTGTACCTCATGTCACGCCATCAACGATAAAGTAGTTGGCCCAGCTCTAAAAGATGTACACAAAAGAAGAGAAGAAGCCTGGTTGGTAAAATGGATTAAAAATTCCCAAAAATTAATCGCTAGCGGCGATCCTGTGGCTGTTCAAGTTTACAAAGAAAACAACGAAAGCCCGATGACAGCATTTGAAAATCTTTCAGATAATCAAATCAAGTCTATCATTGCTTATGTGAAAGCCGAAAGTGAGGCACCAGCTGCAGCTCCTGCCACTGCTGGAACTCCTGCACCTGGAGGAAACAAAGTAGCCAATAATGATGAGGTATCGTCTTCCATCAATTGGCTTTTGATTGTAGTGGGTATTTTACTAATTGCCATTATTAGATATGTATTTTTAATCCTTGGCAGAATCAGTGATATCCAAGGAAAACCAGCCATTAATTGGAATTCAATCAATGCTGTTTTAATGTTAATCTTCTTAGTGGTAGGATTAGTTGCAGGTACTTGGGAATTTATGGTTCATGGTAAACTTACCTATTTTAACGATGGACCTGCTTCTGCCCATGGAGAAGAATATGATAGTATGTTTATGATAACCCTTGCCATTACTGGTGTGGTATTTATCATTACTCAAATCTTATTGTTCTGGTATGGATATAAATACAAATCAGACGGCAAGAGAAAAGCATTGTACTATCCAGATAATCACAAATTAGAATTATGGTGGACAGCAGTTCCTGCAGTGGTTTTAACGGTGTTGGTTATTCGTGGTTTAATTACTTGGAGCCACATGACAGCGGAAACAGAGCCAAGCACCAGAAATGTAGAAATATTTGCTTACCAATTTGGTTGGAATGCCCGTTATGCCGGCACAGATAATAAGTTAGGTAAACACGACTTTAGACAAGTTGGAAAAGTAAATGCTTTGGGTGTGGATACTGCAGATGCAAATGCTTATGATGACATCATCGTCAATGAGCTTCACCTAGAAGTAAATCAACCTGTTGAGTTTGCCTTTAGAGCAAAGGATGTAATTCACTCAGCTTATTTCCCTCATTTTAGAGCTCAAATGAACGTGGTACCTGGTTTACCTACCAGATTCCACTTTACCCCAACTGTTACAACAGCAGAAATGCGTAACAAGAAAAACGACCCAAGTTTCGATTACATTTTATTATGTAATAAAATCTGCGGAGGCGCCCACTATCGCATGA
>CAYUDC010000148.1:0-3358 GCA_964443415.1 uncultured Chitinophaga sp.
TTTATAGGCTTTGATGCAGACTCTGCCAATACAACGCCGTCAGTTGGATATTCAACTTTAATGGTTTTAAAGGATTCAATAACGATTCTTTGGGCTTCACAGTTACCTTTTCTTGGTCGATGATCTTCATCAACGAAGGAGTAATTTTGGTAAAGGTGGTTTACGTTTCCATTGGTGTAACCACAATTGCCAGAATAAGCAGGGAAATCCGATTTTACCTTAATTTCTAATTGAACTGGCGGTAATCCAGAGCTAATTGGATTATAATTATTGTCTCTACATTGCAATTGATCTATCACACTGCAGTATTTTACTAATTCTAATTTTGTACCACCAATCAAATCGGCTACATACATTTCATTGGCTTTGCTAAACCATGCTTTCGCACCTTGGTAAGCTGCTTTGTTTTCTTGAGCTGCCTTTATCTTATTCAAAGCATTTATGACAATAAAAGGTCCTGCAATAGGCACAGCTCCGAGCTTAAGTCTTCCTTGGTGATACTTAATTCGCTCCTCTTCAATGAGGATTTTAGCTTCTAAATCTCCGATATTTTTTGCAACTTCTTTTTCTACTACATCATCATGGTCATAAAAAAAGAATCTTTCTTTTTCATCCATTAAATCATGTCCCATTTTCATGGTGCTACTTAAGAATTTCCATAGTACAGGCTGGTCTTCTATTCCAAAAAACTGCACCACGGGAGCATTGATGGTATAATCTGAAAGCCCCTGTACAGGTCCAGTTGGACCATTATAACCTTTTAAAAACGGAGCTCCAACATAAAAGTCCTGGGTGGTTGATTTGTAATAGTTATCTAATGCCAATGGAATAACAGTTTTACTGATGGTATTGCAGGTGGCAGAAACGATTTTATCTTCAAAGTTTTTGGAAATAGCTATTCTAGTTAAGAAATGGCCATTAAGCATGGGGGTGATTAAAGCCTTTCCTACAGATTGACAAGCTTCATTCATAAATGCTGGTACCCTATTGCCTTTGTTGGGTAATACATTATTGAGTATTTGGGCGCCATGATGGGCTGTGCCTAATGTTACAAGACCATGCGCAAATCTTGGATAAAGATTGGGTTTAGCCTCCATTTCTCTAAACCACTCTCTGCTAACAATGCCGCCTTGGCTATGAGCTATAATATAATCTTTGGTAGTTCTGGTTTCGGCTGGAATATTAATTCTGCAATAGGTATTAAGATCATTTGCAGCTGCTGTGATACCCAAGTCTTCTCCATAGAATTGAATTTTGTGACTCAAAGAAGTTCTTGTACCAAAAGTTGACTTTACTCTCCTTGCTGGAAAACCAATTTGTGGAACTCCAATCTCTGTTGCAATGGCAGCCGCTCTGAGTGAATTAGTGCATCCATTTAATCCATGAACCCAAATGATATTGATATCTTTCTTTACTTCAGGTTCATTTTCAAGCAGGGCGCCAGGTCTACTATAATATATTTTCAAAGAGTCTGGCATTTCAAAAGGATTGATACCCTTAATTGGAGTTTTTATCTTAGCATCTCCCGGTTTATAACATTGTGGAGAGATGGTTCCATCATTGGTTAGCTTTATCCCAACCTTTTGCAAGGCTGGCATTACACTGTCATAATAAGGAATGATGATTTGCTTGTTCATCGGTAGGTTTTGGTTTTCTATTTGGGCTTTAATTGGCAATACAAAATTAGATAGTAATGCCATCCAAAAAAGAGGCTTAAAATAGTTTTTCATGGTTTTGGGATTTAATTTTTGATGAAACTTGTATTTATGATTTTATTTTCAGATGTGATAATTTGAAAGTTGTAATTTCCTTTGGGTAAATCGCTTTGATTTACTTCAATCTGTTTGGAATTATTCACCATCACTTTGGTGATTTGCCCATTGATTAGATTGATAATTTGAGCCGATTGAACACTCACTCCTGGTCTTAAACTGATAGACACTGTAAAGCTTCCATTATTTGGATTTGGAAATAAACTCACCTTCTCATTTTTCTGAAGCGCCTTCTCCTGCAAATTGCCAGCATCTTCAAAACTGTATTGTTGATATACCTTAAGTTTTGTTTCTGTTAAACAAGGCCCTTTTTCTAAATTCACATAGCGTTCATGTTTTTCTACTTTCAATAGAAATCCTTTGTCTCTATCCATTTTTTCATAAGCCCTTGTGACTTTATTCTTCTTCCCATCTTCATCTTCATATTCTTCTGTAATGGTAAAATCACTTAAGGAATAGGTAAGTCGATGGTTGCCTTTACTGATGATAAAATTTCCATCGGATTTAAGCTCATAACGATACCCTTCTTGTTCGAATACCGGTTTTAATTCGGCCTGAAAGCTTGGAAAGTAAGCCAATCCAGGATGATACCCATCCACAGGTAAACTATTTTTTTGATCCTTTAACTCATCTTTTTCTTCCTGATTTAAAGTTTGGGTTCTAATTAAGTTGCCTTGTTTGTCATACATGGAAACACCTTCTTGATCATACTTATACCTTCTAGGTAAATTCATCCAATCCTGTTCGTAGTCATTACTATCAATGGTAATTTCTGTTATGCTAGTGTAATCATTCAGGATAGTTTTTTGATAGGATTTTTGCATAAAAGTGAGTTCGTATTTTATTTTCTCCAACTCACTCATGAGTGCCATACCATTTGAATCAGTTACTCCATAATGGTATTCCAAAATTTTGTTTTTTTGTTTAAAAAGGGTGCTTTGACCCGATACTGTTAAGCCAATCAATAGCCCTACAGATACAAATAGAATTTTCATGGTTTTAATTTTAAATTGTTAAAAAAATCCGGTTTAACGGAATAGATTTTTTGTTTGAGCCTCAGGTTTAAAGGCAATGTTTGAACTAGTTCATTTTTTTTTGACTAAGCGCTTATTTCATAAGGGTTAGCCGCGATTCCATGTACCAAAGGTTTATAAATAAAACATCAATAACTTGTATGATTTCGAGAAAATGAAAGTCGTTGATATATTAATTTATTTGATTTGGAGAAGTGGAGGTTTGGGTAGATTTTATTTATTTATTTTCTTGTTGCATGAAAACCTAAAACCTAATCTTTATGAATAACCAAGAAAGCCCTGCCTTTTTGTTTCAAAGGAAATTGTTTGAACTCATCAAGCATAAATTACCTCCTAAAGAAAACCTAGCTCGTGCCATTGCAGAAGTTTTGCATGTGGGCGCCGATGCTGCTTACAAAAGATTAAGCACCGAGCGCCTCCTCGATATCCACGAGCTCATGCAACTCATGCACCATTACCAAATACAATGGATGGACATTGCCTTGCCGCTCTCGCCAGATCAACTTTGGATGCAGCAAAGGCATTTTGGTTCAACCCGAAACAGCCTGCATG
>CAYUDC010000148.1:3458-5415 GCA_964443415.1 uncultured Chitinophaga sp.
TGAGCAATTGGCAAGGCCTTTGCCACAAAGCCATTCACCTGAACCAGCAAAACGAAAAATGGCTCTCGGCTTTTTTTAAAGCCATGCAAGGGGCAGGATAAGATAAAAAAAACTGGCCAAACAGGCTTGTTTTTAGCTCCTATTTTTTATCTTCGAAATAGCATGGCATACACCCCCATGCCAATATGATCTTATGAGCCAAGCACAAGCCATCCACTATATCCAACACCACAGCCTCACAGGCATTAAGGCAGGGCAGGAGCGCCCCCATTTTTTAGACATTTGGATGGTGGTGGTAGAGGGGAGGATATTTGCCCGCTCCTGGGGTTTGTCTGCCAACAGTTGGTACCATACTTTTTTAAACCACCCGCAAGGGGCCATTCGCTGTGGCGAGCAAGAATTTGCCATAGAAGCCAGGGTACCGTCCGACCTCGAGCAACTTACGCCCGCTATTAACCAAGCCTACCTTAGTAAATATAATTCAGTACACAACCGCTCCTATGCCCAAGGCATTGTGCAAGCGCCACATATTGCACATACCATGGAGTTTATAGTCATTGCCAACTAACATTCACACACCCTATGTACACTCAACGACTGCCTAATTTTAAAGTTACCCTCGTATTCCTGGGTATCCTTTACATTTTGATGCCTATTACTTTATTTGTAAAAGGCTTAATGCCCAGCATGGCCGAGTTTAAAGTGCCAGAAGCTACCCTGCAATCGCCTCATTATGCCGATGCTATTTTATGGGTGTACGTGCACATGATGGTACTAGGTGCATTGATAGCCATGCTAGGATTTACCGTAAAGCAAGCAAATGAACAACGCTGGGTATGCCTTGCCTTATTGCTGATATCTATCCTATACACTTACCTCGACTTTAGAAGCTCTGATTCGGTATTGGGTAATGCCCTCTATAAAGGTAAGCAATCGTTGGTACCCGCTTATATGGGATTGTTTTTTAACCTCATGCTTTTGCAATTGTTTATTAAATTGAGTTTGGAAAAGCCCCTCGATTAGACTCGGGGAAAGGGAGGAAGGAGCAAGGGTTGGAGCAAGGGCAAGAGAGAGAGAAGAGAGAGGGTAAGAGAGGGGACCAGAGCAATGGAGGTTGAAGGGAGGATAGGTGGTGAATGACGACCCCATTGGGTTCGCATCTTTATAACATGTAGGCACCCCAATTATGTGTTCGACCAAGGAACGGCCTCGGCAAGCACTGCCAAAAATAAAATTGCAAATACCCCATCAATGATAGATTTTTGATAAGCCAATTTACCAACGTGTATGAAACAACTATCCCTTCGGCGAATTTTATGGGTGATACTATTTTTTGGTTTGACCCTAATCGTGTCATGCGATAAAGAAGAGTCTACTAAGCCAGACTATTTATATTATAACTTAACACCAGAGCAAATAGCTCAAAGTCCTTATTTTGCATTTAATAAATATGATACTTTAAGTTTCTTCAATACCAAGGGTGACACATTTACATTCGGAAAAATAAAAACAGATACTGCTTACAGAGAAGGTTTTCATGTTGATGTTGGCTCAGGTCACGAAACGTATTATTTTTTCCAATACCTCCACAATACCTACCAAACTTTAAAAGGAGATGGGAGATTTGAGGTTTGGCATAAATACATTACTGAAAGCACTAATATGATAGAAGCGAATATTAATTATAATGATATTAGTTATCCAACCTATGGCATTGGAAAAGATATATCAATATGGCCTTTTTATGAGGTATATAGTAAAGATAAACAGGTCTTTAATAAAGTAACCTATTTTAACTCTAAAAGTAATTTGATGAATTTTTTTGCTAGTGCTGATGATGGATTGGTAACCATAATCAATACCCAAACCAATGATACACTCCAACTAATTAAGAAATAAATCATTTTGGGTAAGAATGAAGGTCTTGGTGTGGCGTATACCGACCCCATCGGGGTCG
>CAYUDC010000149.1:0-5370 GCA_964443415.1 uncultured Chitinophaga sp.
GCGTTTCCGCATTTGCCGCAGAGTCTTATTAATTCAATAGAGTCTATGACTTGAATTTCAAATTCATTCTCCATGATGTTATGCTCCACTTGCTCTACATTCCTTGTGATGGTCTCCAAATTCAGCCATGAGGTCGTGCTTTTTGATGATATGGAAATGCTTGGAGTGTTTGTTTTCATATATCAATCGGTTGACCTCCTTTTTAAAAAAGGCCGTTTCGAAGGCAAATGGGGTAGTGGCTGCCACGATAAAGGGTTTGTTTATACTGTTAAGATATTGGATGGATGCTTTTAGCAAGCTGGTTCCTGTTTGGCCGCCTATGCCACAGCAAAGCACCGGGATACTATTACTGTTGAATATTTGAACCAATTCGAGAGGTAATTCAAAGCTTGGAATAATGGCCTTTCGAAAAGAATCATACTGTGCGGCTTGATCCAACATTTCAAAAGGCCTTTTATATAAAAAGAAGTTGATGTCTGAGGCAATATTTGTCCTCATGGGATAACTAAAACAGGTAAATTGATGTTTGTTACCCTTGGCATGTGCAAACTCCACAAAGTTAGCGCCAGCGCCCCCTAAGCCAATGAAATGATATTTTTTAAGTTATTAGAGAAAGTTAAATATCTATTTTACGAAACTTAACTATTTACCTCTTCGAGGTTTTCACCGGACGTTGAAGACTAATTTTTGATGTCTTTTATTGGGTCAAAAAGAGATAAAATCTAACTATACCTACTTCATAAAAAATTACAGGTTTTCACCGATGATTAGACCAAGGGGGAGTCAGTTTGGAGTGTGAGTTTTTAGCAAGGGTGAGTTTTTAGCAAGTTTGGGTTTAGTGCAAGGACCTAAACCATTCCTATCATTAGATAGATTGAAACACCCACCACATTTCTTGGGCAATTTCTAAACTGCGTTCAGAATATTTCTGTGCCTGTAGTGCTGTTCCATCAAATGCCTTTGGGTCGTCATATTTGATAGGAAATCTACCGTCTGCTCCCAATACCACTGGGCAACCTTCATCGGCATTATTGCAGGTCATGATGGCTCCAAAGTGGGTCTTTGGGTTGAATGCATGGGAGTAGGTTTTAGAGAAACAAATGATAGGATTTTCATTGGTGGCGTACTTTACCGCATACACCGGATTTTCTGTTTCAGAAAGCCTCAACACTTGAAATCCCTGGTTTGCCAAAGTTTCTGCCACCTTTGGAAACATGGCGGTGGCTTCTGTTCCACCCGAATAGCAAAACACATTTTTTATTCCAAAATGGTAAGCCATGGTTTGTGCCCAAATCTGAGATAAATGACTTCTTCTTGAATTATGTGTGCAGATGAAATTTAAACGAATGGTTTCACCTAAACTCAATTTGTTTTGGAGGTAGGCTACTAATGGTTGTAATACTTCCTTGCGTTCCTCCGAAATGTTGTCAACCGAAAAATGCGCAATGCTTTTTAATATTTCTGGATACATTATTTATAGTATTTTGATTTTAAAAATAAACTTGCTTTTACTAAAAGAATTAAGACTGGTACTTCCACCAATGGCCCAATAACGCCCACAAATGCTTGTGCCGAATGAATTCCAAATACTGCTATGGCCACCGCAATGGCCAATTCGAAATTATTACCCGTTGCAGTAAAGGCGATAGAAGCGTTTTTATCATAGGGTACCTGCATTGATTGATTGATGAAAAAGCTTACAAAAAACATCAGCACAAAATATATCACTAAAGGAATGGCCACCTTCAACACATCCATCGGTAGTTCTAAAATTTTATCGCCTTTTAAACTAAACATTAATACAATCGTAAACAGTAAGGCATATAAGGTGAGGGGCGATATCTTAGGGATAAATTGGGTATTATACCAAACCAATCCTTTTGATTGAACTAAAAGCCTTCTACTTAAAAACCCCGCTAGAAAAGGAACGCCTAAATAAATGGCAACGCTCACAGCCACTTCACTCATGGGTACTGAAATATTAAAAACACCCAAGCCTAATTTGTGGGGCAAAACATTGATAAAAAGCCAAGCATAAAAGCTATAGGTGATTACCTGAAAAACACTGTTTAGTGCCACCAATAAAGCACCATATTCTCTATTGCCTCCAGCCAAATCATTCCAAACTATCACCATGGCAATGCAACGAGCCAATCCAATGAGAATTAAACCAACCATATAGTCGGGTTGATCCCTTAAAAAAACAATGGCTAATACAAACATTAAAACAGGACCGATGATCCAATTTAGAAACAAGGAAAGGGACATGGCCTTTTTATCTTCAAAAGCTTTTGGCAACAATGAATAATCTACTTTTGCTAAAGGTGGATACATCATTAAGATTAATCCAACAGCTAAAGGAATATTGGTTGAACCTACAGAAAGACTATCAAACAATGCTTTAATACTTGGGAATAAATACCCTAATGCCACGCCAACTGCCATAGCCAGGAAAATCCATAGCGTGAGGTACCTGTCTAAAAATTTCAACTTTACTTCCATGTCTTTCTTTCTTTTTTCGTTTGTGAATGGGCTATAAATGCTTGAGTTTAATTTAGAATTTCTATTGCCTTTGTTCGCAAATTTAAAAACATTTAAATCCCAACATATTTTAAGTTGTAGTAAATTTTACCCATTAGGGTATAAAATGATGCAAAATTTATTAATTATACCCTTACGGGTATTCTATCACCACCTTAAAATGATTGGAAATGTAGGAAAGGAATCCCTGCTATTTCTCTTGCTCCAACCCTTGCTGCTTCACCCTTGCTCCATCCTAACTTGCAGCACCCATGCCGATAAAACGGTTAATCCTCCAATAAAGAAGATGGCGTAGTCTATGCCAAATCGGTCGGCCATGAGGCCAGAAATGATAGCGCCAATGGCATAGCCTAAGTCTCTCCAAAGTCTAAAGGTTCCTATGCTTTCTGCGCGTTGTAGTGGATGGGTGGCTTGCCCAATACAGCTTAAAAAGGTTGGATATACCAAGGCTGTTCCTAGTCCGATGCTAGCAGATAGGCTTGCCAACACCACAAAGTCTTTGCTAAAAGGAATGAGAATGATGGCGACTCCTTGTAATAGCATCCCCCAAAACATCATGGCCTTCTTTGAGTAATGGTCAGACATCTTACCTGTAAAAAGCTGTCCTATGCCCCAAACCGTTGGGTACATGGCAGTGATCATACCAATGCGCTCATGGTTAAAGTGCAGGGCAAACAATACCATTGGAAGCAGCCCCCAAATCATCCCATCATTTAGGTTGTTTACTAACCCTGCTTGGGTAACCGAACTTAATGTTTTGTTCTTGAAGGAGGTTTCTATAAACACATTGTGGAGCCTTGCAGTGCTATTTGCGGTACTTTCTTTCTGTGTAAAGTGCCTTGTGTCTTTTACCCAAATAGCACTCAGAATAAAACCCAATAAGGAAATAACAATACCCAAATAAAAGGGATAAGGTGTAACGCCATATAGATTGGCTATGTAGCCAGTGAGAAAGGCTACGAGACCTACGGCAAAATAGCCAGCAAACTCATTCAAGCCCATGGCTAAGCCACGGTTTTTCTCACCTACCAGGTCTATCTTCATCACTACGGTGCTGCTCCAGGTAAGTCCTTGGCTAAAGCCCAATAGGATATTGGCCGCAATAACCCAGTTCCAACTGTTGGCAAACAAGAGCAAAAGCGGAACAGGAATGGCCAATAGCCAGCCCAATAACAATAAGTTTCTGCGCCCAAATTGGTTGGCAAGTTTGCCTGTAAAGTAATTGGCCAAGGCCTTGCTTATTCCAAAGGCAGTGATAAAAGAAAGGATGGATGTTTTGGAAGATATGCCAAAGGCCAACTCGGCAAATTGAGGAAAGATGCTTCTCTCCATGCCAACCATGCCACCCACCAAGGCATTTACCATTACCAATAGGGTAAACTGCTTCCAATTTTCTTTTAACCCCAGCTGAATATTTTCAAGCTTCATTCCTTTGCATTTTATAGGCGCAAAGGTCTTTGGGTCGACCCGAAAACTATTTTACAAATGATAAATAATTAAGGCAATTCTGCTCTAATTCTGCTGAGCGAAACTTGGGTAATGCCCAGGTAAGTGGCAATATATTTTAAAGGAATTTTCTTCACATAATCTGTGGTTTCTAATAAATCTTTGTACCGCTCTTTGGCCAAATTAAATTGTAGGCTTTCGATTCTTTTAAGGGTATTAACATATTCCTTCTCAAACAATATCCTAAACAGCCGTTCAATATCGTGGTGCTTATCGTAGAGTTTAAATAGCGCCTCTGCATTTATTCCAATGATTTTGGTGGGAGAGATGGCCTGTATGCCTTTTGAAGTAGGTTTGCCGGTAAACAGACTTTCGGCACGCACAATTAAATCGTTTTCAAAGGCAAAATGCTCGGTGATGTCGTTGCCGTTTTTATAGTAGAATATTCTTGCACAACCTTCTTGCACAAAATAAATGGTTTTACAACGGCTGCCTATTTCTTGAATGAAATCATTGGTTTGATAGGATTTCTCGGACACTAATTGTTTTAAATCTTGTTTAGCCAAATCACTCACTTTGTGGAGCGTGTCAAAAAAATCAAATAAGTCCATTCTAATGCGGCGTTAAATAGTTGGAGCTAAATTACAGTTTCTAAGTGAGTATCTTTTCTTTCAATCTTACATGCGATGTTTTATTATTGATCGTTTAATGAGGTACCATGTTTAGTTTTATCAGAAATATCATTTTATTCATTTCAATTTCCCTGCTTGCAGGGTTTACCAGCCCAAGCGAAGAGGAAATTCTCTGGGGCCAACAACCCATTCAGTGGGAAGATTTTAAAGGTACACCTCCAATGCGCACAAAATATGCAGCAAGTTTGTCGAGCGGCTTACAAATGGAAGGGAAGTTTATTTCGCGTGATAGCGTGTTGTATGTGGTAAAGGCATTGATGCATCCGCAGCAATCTTGGGTGCTTACCCAAACAGATACCATTTTAAACCATGAGTGCGGACATTTTGATATCACCGAGTTATTTGCCAGAAAATTGAGGAAAGAAATCAGTCGACGAAAGTTTACTGTGGCCAATATCAATAGAGAAGTGCCCAAGTTATTTCGTCAAATCAATGAGCAACGCGATCAGATGCAAGACCGTTATGATGAAGAAACCAATCATTCCATCGATTATTCAAAGCAAATAGCATGGGAGAAGCACATTCAAGAAGAACTCTTAGCTTTGGAGGAGTATAAAATGGTGGAACTAAGGATCATGGTTAAGTAGTTAGGATAAAATTATTACGTGGTTTGTAATTTACAAAACTCAAACCACTGAGATAATACCCTAACAACAGTTTCGTTGAAAGTTTCATAAATTGCCTATATGAA
>CAYUDC010000150.1:0-5162 GCA_964443415.1 uncultured Chitinophaga sp.
TCATAACTAGGTAGGCATTTATTCCTGTAAAACATAAATTACTTTCGGGCCTAACCATTTGAACGATTTCTTTAAAAGAAAATAAAGCAATTAGGCTATGCCAAGAACTATACAATCCATAGGCTGGATGTAAATTGGCAATGCCTTTTACCAATCCAAAAGTATTCATCCATTTGAGGGTTTGTAGGTAGTACATTCCCATATCATTTATTTTGGTTACCTGCGCTGCTTGGAAAGCAATTATAAACATGCAAAAAATAAAAGTAAGTAGACTCATTTTAGGCAATGTATAGAAACTGCGATGCCTATGGTTTATGTCGGTTCGAACCAAAGTTTTATATCTCCAGCGAATGGTAAATGCACCAGCAGAAACCACTAAGAAAGAAAAGCCATCTATGCGGCCCCCCAGTAATAGAAATTGGCTAATTAATCCAATTATTCCAGTTCCAATGATAATAGGTAAAAAGGGATTTTGCGGAATGGGCTTCTTCCCTAAAACAAAAGGGAGTAACCCAAATTGTTGGGCAATGATGGCAATGAGGAGGATAAAGAGAAGGTTGAAAATCATTTTGCTGTTTTATTTATAGGCAAAAATTGCTGTGCCCATGCCACTATTACTAGCAGTGGTGAAAATAGTATGGGATTTAAGAATTTACTTATTTCTGATGGCAACCACAGAAAAAAAGATGCCAAGTATAGGCTTGTTAAAAGTGACAAAAAAAGCAATAATTTGGCGTAATAAGGTTTAATGTTCATTAAGTGGTTATTGAGCACTATTTTGAGCCCTAAAAGATTTAAACCAAGGCGAACCAATTTGTTGAAAAAAAACGCGGGTAAGAGGCTATCATCTCCTAACCATACATAGAAGTTTTTAAAGTTAAACTGAATAATATCAAAAGATTGTAAGGCGAAATTAAGCAGAATAATGCTAGCCAGAATAATAGATTTTAGATTAGGTTTAAGCATTTAGGAAATTGATTGAATGCTTCTTTGCTGCAATTTAACCCAAGCCACCATCAATAGAAAAGCAAATGCATATAAAATGGCAGGAAAGGCATATTCGTGGAAGAAAGGAAAATGGTGGGGTTCTAATACTTTAATTTGAACCAGAATATACAACCTAAAGATATTAGCAAACTGAAGAAAAATATAGCTAAATGGCACTAAAACAAGTAAATGTAAAAATTTCCCGCCATACCCAATACAAAAGGCCATTAAGCTTATCCAAATAGCAACACCATTGCAGCCTTCGGCCAAATTTACGACAGGTTTTTGGAGGTAAAGGATTTGATAACCATTTGCACTTTCTAAAAGCCTAATGCTAATTTGAGTGGAGGTGGCATCCAAAAGGTAGGCACTCAAATAGGTAAAAAAATCGGGTTTTTGAATCTGTAGAATGGCAAAATACAAGAGATTACCTAGAAGGTAACTGATAGCAAATTTTAGGAGAAATTTTAACGAAGGGTGCATTCATTTTTTTAATTTAATGCCAAAATTCATCAAAAAAGTGACCAAATAAAAATTTAACTAAACATAATTTGGGTAAAAGAGCCTAAATAGACTTAATTTGTAAAAATATATGGAATTTATCCTACCCAAGGTGAACACAAATTGGTATCTATTGTATACAAATCCTAGAGCAGAGAAAAAGGTTGCAGAAGCCTATCAAAAGATGGGTTTAGAATACTTTTTGCCTTTACAGAAAACACTTAGGCAGTGGAGTGATAGGAAAAAATGGGTTGAAGAGCCTCTATTTAAAAGCTATGTATTTTTAAATATGAACCTCGAAAAAAACTACCATCAGGCTCTTTCTGTAATTGGAGCATCTAAATTAGTTAGTTTTGAGGGAAGGCCTGTAATAGTGGACCCTAGAGAAATAGATTTAGTAAAACGTCTGATGGGAAACATTGAAGGAAATTCTAATTTTGAAGTCTTCCAATCAGAATTATGTAAGATTGAAGGCCAAGAAGTTGAAATAATCGCAGGACCTATGATGGGACAAATAGGTAAACTAATTTCAAGACGAGGTTCCCAATGTGTATTGGTTGAGTTGAAATCTATACATCAAATCTTGTGTGTGAATATTCCGATTGAATTTCTTAAAATAGTTAAGTCAGTTAATAATAAAATAGCATAAAATGATATATCAAAATAGTTATCATGTGAAAGTCAAACAAACCAGCATTTTGGTATTTGTTATGGCTCTTTTACTAAGTTCTTGTGTGTCTAACAAACGTTTTATTTATCTTCAGGATAAAGGCAATGTAAAAATGGATAGCACAGAGCATATACAAGTGCCATCCTACAATTATAAAATCCAAAAAGGAGATATTTTGTATATAAGTCTATTATCTGAGGATGATAAAATTAATAAATTATTTGTGCCAAGTGCCCAAGGACAAGGAATGATGGGTATGGGAATGGGATCTCCTTATTATTTTACTGGCTTTACGGTAGATGCAGAAGGTAAAGTAGAATTACCATACGTTGGAAAAGTTTTAGTTGCTGGTCTTGATTTAGATGGCGCTCGCGCATCATTAACTAAAGAATTAGCAAAATACTTTAAAGTGTTTTTTTTGCAGGTTAAAATGGCAGAATTCAGGTTTAGTATCATGGGTGCTGTAAATTCACCAGGTCAATTTTTCTTTCAACAAAATAAGGTAAGTTTAATGGATGCTATTCTGCGTGCGGGTGACTTAAGAGATAATGCCATCAGACATGAAATACAGTTATTTAGACAATATCCAGAAGGTGTTAAAATGATTAAATTAGATATAACGGATAGAAGTATTATGAATTCACCCTATTGGTATATGCAACCCAATGATTTGGTGTATGTTTTGCCGCTTAAATCAAGACCATATGGTGATTTTACCACCTTTCAGAATTCGTTGGCTAACTTAGCACCAATTATAAATTCAACATTTATGATTATTAATTCTTATTTTTTATTTAGGGCCTTAGGTCGATAATTTAGTGTACACAAATGGAAGAGGATTTCACATCAAAAAATAAAGCGACAGAAATACCATTGGACTTTAAAATGGTTATTGGTAAGATTTTATCTTTTTTACCAATTTTTATTTTATCCATTGGAATTTCAATGTTGGTGGCTTGGACTGTCACAAGGTATTCAGAAAGTAAGTATTTAATTTCGGGAAGTATACTTTTAAAAGAAAAAGGTCGCGGTGGACCTAATGCTGGCGGAGTTGAAAATTTTATTGAGGGTATGCAATTACTGAGCGTCAATAGAAATTTAGAAAATGAAATGGCAATTTTGAAATCTAAAAAAATGGTGCTAGCCACACTAAAGGACTTAGATTTCGGTGTTGTTGTGAAGGGAAAAGGTGCTATCAAGGAAGTTGATTTATACCAAAATGCCCCCTTCGTGGTGACGGTAGATAGCAATCATATTCAGGTGGTTGGAACAGAAATAGGAGTGAAATTTCTGGATTCAAATACAGTTGAGGTTTGGATAGAAGAAGAAGGTTATCCGCATGTTTTGAAAACTGGAGAATACTTATTGCCGATGGTTAAAATGAAAAGGCAAAAGTTCGACTTAAGCAAAGGTATTTATACTGAGCATTTAGGATTTACCATTAATGTTTGGGACAAGACTAGAACAAAGCCTTCTGCTGAATTTGGATTAACGTTTTTAAACTTCGATATGCAATTAGGATTGTTTTATGGAAAATATAAAATAAGTCCTATCAATAAGCAATCCACTATTTTAGAGGTTAGTATGGAAACGCCTTCTCAAGATAGAGCCGTTAAGTTTTTAAATAAGTTGTTTACAACTTACATGGAAACCGACCTAAAAGAAAAGTCTTTGGTTACCAAAAGAACCATCGAATTTATTGACAATCAACTTGAAATAGTGGCGGATACCTTAGGTATGGTTGAAAATGAGATGAGTAGTTTTAGGAGTAAGAATAAAATTGTTTCATTGGAATCAAAAGGTGGAGAATTGATAGACCTTTTAGTAAGTTTTGAATCTGATAAAATGAAGCTCCAATTGCAAAGCCGTTATCTTGATTATCTTGAAAATTATGTCAAGCAGGCCAAGCCACTGGATGAGTTAGTTTTACCGGGCACAGCTGGAATTGAAGATGGTCCTCTAAATGACATCATTGGTCAAATGATAGAATTGTATGTTAAGAAAAGAGCCTTGGATGCTAGCTATTATCCTCAGAATCCTATTTTTATCGAAACCACCCAAAGTTTATTAGGTTTAACCGAAGCTTTGATGGAGGCTGTAAAGGGACATCGAGCTTCAATTAGAATCAATGAAAAATTTATTGCTGATCAATTGGTGAATGTTAATGAGAGAATTAGCCTCTTGCCAGAATCTGAGCAAAAAATGCTTAAAATGAATCGTCAGTTTTTGTTAAGTGATAAATTATATACCTATTTACTAGAGAAAAGAGCAGAGGCCGGTATTGCAGGAGCCGGTATGGAGCCTGATAGTAAAATTGTAGAGGAAGTTACTGTTCGTGAACAAACCTATCCCAATCCAGGAAATAATTATATATTGGCATTTAGTATCGGTTTAATTTTACCCCTTATTTTTATCCTAACTTTTGAGTTTTTTAATCAAGACATCAAAAACCACACCCATTTACAAGAATTTACTAGAATTCCGCTGGTGGGTACCATTAACCACAATGATAAAAATACAGCTTTGGTGATTGCCAATCACCCAAAATCTCAAGTATCAGAATCTTTTAGAACCCTAAGAAGTAATATCGCTTATATTGGCGAAAGAAAGGGTAAAAGAGCCATTATGGTTACCTCAACCATTTCAGGCGAGGGTAAAACTTTTGTAAGTATGAACTTGGCTTCGGTATTAGCCATTGGCGGGTATAAAACAGTTTTAGTGGGAGTGGATTTACGTAAACCTAAGATTTTCCAAGATTTTAAATTAGACAATAGCATAGGTTTAAGTAATTACCTAATCGGTAAAGCTACCTTGGAGCAAATTGTGCAGCCCACTGGTTTAGAAAATTTAAGTATTATTACCGCTGGCCCAACTCCTCCTAATCCATCGGAGTTGATTATGTCTGATAATTTTTATTCGGTTGTTAATACCTTAAAGGAAGACTTCGATTTTGTAATTCTAGATACACCACCCATTGGACTCGTAGCGGATGGTTTGGATATCA
>CAYUDC010000151.1:0-3601 GCA_964443415.1 uncultured Chitinophaga sp.
TAAATTTTCGGTTTATTTAAACGACCAAAAGCTAGCAAAGAAAGTACAGTTAGAAAAGGGCACGCAATATGAGTTTGATATCAATGCTGCAGATAATACTACGTTTGGTTCAACCCGTTTCTTTATTAGTTTAGAGAGCGAGGCCAATGGCATTAACGAGCAGTTTATGAATAGCCAAGCCTATACTTTATATCCTAATCCAGCAAAAGAGTATATAAATATTAGCAAGCAAAATGTTTATGCTGCCGCTGCGCAATCTTTAGAACTGATGGATATGAACGGAAAAGTGCTACAATTTATGGAGCTTGATTTTGTGAACAACAGTATTGCCAACTTAGATATTAGCCATTTAAGCACCGGAGTTTATTTGATTAAACTTAACGGCAACGGACTTTCTCAAACCCTAAGGTTTGTTAAATAGGTAGGTGGATTTGTGTTAGTTTAACCCGGTATCGAGTAGTAATACTTGGTATCGGGTTTTTTAATATAGAGTTCGCTCTTTGAATGGCTTTGTTTTTTTATTCCACAGAATATATTGATGCCTTGAATTTTGGTGATCATTTTAAGGTTTGGATTAATTATCACCAGGCGCGAATTTTTAAAGGTAATGGCTTTATAATTCTCTGCATATACTACCTCATCACATAAATTTAGATTGACTAAATGAAATGGTTTTACTTGTAAAAAGTTGTGTTGTACTAAGTATTTATAAAGGATGAGTTCTTCTTTAAATAATATATCTACTATATAGATTTGGTCTGAGCAATGAATTTGTAAATTTTCTTTATTACCAGAAATCTTTATCAGATAAACCTCTGTGAAGTCTAAGAAAAGAGCTTTTTTGGCATTGTTAATGACCAATTTGTTTAGCTGTTTGCTAAACCCAAAATTTATCTTGTAACGATGCTTATTCATAAGAAATATTTCTTATAAATATCACCTATCAGCGGCCTTTATAATAGCCGTTTAAGCGAATTTTATTTAAGTTTTGAGGAAATGTTTTGCCTTATTTTTGAGGGCAATATGCCATATTTTTCTTTGAATTTTTTGGTGAAGAAATTATGATTTTTAAAACCACACTCTAAAACCACATCTGCTACATTCATGGCATCTTGCTCCAATATTTCTTTGGCTCTACTTAAGCGGGTTTCTATTACCAAATCAAATATCGACATGCCAAAAACACGCTTTACATTTTTTTGAAAGCTTGATTTACTCATGTTAAAGCGCTGCATAAAGTCGGCTAAGCTCAACTTTTCATTACTTATATTTTGATGAATGATGTCTTTAATTTCTTGAATAAATTTTTGATCTCTTGGTTCATACACATTGCCTTCCTGCTCTAAAATAAAAGTCGCCAACATCAGCTTTCTGCTCTCTATGTGGTTGCGACATTTAAGCAATAACTCCTGCATATCAAATGGCTTGGTGATATAATCTTCGGCCATGGCTTTTAATGCCTCATATTTATCACTTTTATCAGTTCTAGCTGTCAGTAAAATCACAGGAATATGGGCAATATTCTGTGTGCGTTTAATATAAGATAACAACTCTAAACCGGTCATTTCTGGCATCATCCAATCGGTAATAACTAGGTTTATGCGCTTAAGATTTAATAGCTTGATAGCCTCTAAACCATTGGCTGCTACAAACACATGAAAATCGTGTAACTCGAGCATGGTTCTGATGTTTTCTCTAAGGGTAACATCGTCTTCACAAATGAGTATCTTGTCGTGTAGGAATAAGTTTTTGTTTGTAGGCATTTAATAACTATTTAGATGTAATAGAAGAAATCAAGCGCATACGTTTCTTTATTTGGCTCTTTATAATCAAGCCCAAATCGTATAGCTTGAAGGGTTTTGCAAGGAAATAATCGGCACCTCGTTCTTTTATTTTTTTAATAATTTCTATGTCTTTTAATGAACTAATAGCAATGATTATGGGGATATAATTAGGGTAAAGTTGTTCTAACTTTTCTAAAAAACTAAAGCCATCCATTTCAGGTAAAATCACATCTATTACAATCACGTCAGGATAAAAATGCTCAATGAGATTGATAGCTGTTAGCCCATCTGAACAACTTCTTACATTAAAGTGTTGATGGTCCATGTTGAGGTAATCGGTGATGATTTCTTTGAAGGCGATTTCATCCTCTACTACCATTATTTTGTAAGGTTTATTCATGGTGCTTTGGCAATATGATGGTAAAGGTTGAACCTTGATTGATGACAGATTTAAAGCAGATTGAACCATGAAGGGTTTCTACCATTTTCTTTACAATAAATAAGCCCAAGCCTGTTCCGCTTATGCTAGATACATTGCTCCCACGGTGAAAAGATTCGAATAGTTTTTCTTGGTCTTTTTCTGAAATTCCTAAGCCTTGGTCTTTTACTTCTATCAGTATTTCTTTGGTATTTTCTAAACAAGTAACTTCTACTAGACGATTATCTCTATTGTATTTTAGGGCATTGCCAATGAGGTTAGTTAATGCCAATTCTAGGATAGAATAGTCGCTTTCAATATATCCACGTTGGATGTTTTGATGGAGCTGAACTTTACTATTTGGATAATATACTTTGAGAGATTGAATGATTTTATGAATGAGTTCACTCAAATTAATAGGTTCAACCCGGTTAATTGTTTTGCCACTTTCTAGCTTACCCAAGGTAAATACATCATTCATGATTTTGTTCAATTTTTCGGTTTGAACCAAAATATGTTCTAAGTGTTTCGCTACTTTTTCTGGGTGTTTGTCTAATAGCAAACTGCTAATTTCTGCCGAGCTTTGAATGACCGACAGTGGATTCTTTAACTCATGCGAAGCCATGCTAATAAAGTTAGACTTTAATATACCTAGTTCTCTTTCTTTATCTAATAAATTGGTTAGCTCCTCTTCTGCTTCTTTTATCTTTGTGATGTTTGAAAAAAGAATCGAAACATGTTTGTATTGTTGGGTTATTACTGGGCTAATCTTTATTTGGTACCAGAAGTTCTTCTGTAGGTCTTCTTTGTATTCTTTGATTGTTAAAGTTTGGAACTGTGCCGTTTCAAATGCTTGTTTTACGGCTAATTCAAATTCAATGAGATTTTCTTTTGAAAGTATAGAGGTAAATTCAAGATTTTCTTTTTCGTTAGGATGCTTTAAATTGTTTTTCTTTTGAAAAAGATTCACTATTTGCAAATCTTCATTCATCTCAATAATAGTTTCTTCTAACGAATTTAGGATGGCCATTAAAGAGCGCTCTTTTTGCTCAACCTTTTGTTGGTTAAGCAAAGTGTCCTGCTTTAAAGCATGGCCTATAAAAATACTAATAATGGTTGAACCAAAAGGTTTAAGCTGTTCGATATCCATTTGTGAGAATCCTTCTGGTTTATTGGCTAGGCCAATCATGCCCCAGAAATGTTCTTCGTTGTATAAGGGGATGCCTACAAAATTATGTAAGGTTGGATGACCAGGAGGCAAACCTCCGCTGTGAGGGTCGTTTTTTGGGTCGTTCGAAATATAAGCCTGCCCCGTTTTAACCACATGTCCAAAAAGCGTATTGTTGTTTCTAAATACTAGGCCATTTTGTAAGGTGTCTTTGTATAATTTTCTGGTTTC
>CAYUDC010000151.1:3701-4969 GCA_964443415.1 uncultured Chitinophaga sp.
CTAAAACTAATGTTTTTGCCTTCTTTGGTTTGAATTCCTTCAAGTACTTTTCTTTTATCCGAAAGAACCAATTCTATTAAAGAAGAAAATTTTATTTCTGGTTTTTTAAATTCTAACTGTTGAATATGAAAATTTAAAAATTTAGGCTTACATAAATTAGCGATTTTATCTAATTCAAGCAATTCAATTGCCTTTTGATTGGCCGAAAAAATTTCGCCGTCTCTGTGAGATTGAATAATGCCTAAACCAAATTCATCAAAGAGAGAATTAATCTCATGTACCCTCTGCGAAAACAGTTTGGTAAATACTTTATTCATGTCAATAATTTGCCTAAAAAATTAAGTGTGCAAACTATTGTTTAAGATTTTTTAAAAATGTGCTTATTAAGGAAATATTTAGATTAAATGAGGCAATATCTAAAGATGCTCAACGAGTGTTTCAAGCCGCATCCCGCGAGAGCCTTTGAGGAAAACAAAGTAACCTTGCAATTGGTTTAATTTTAGGTTTGATATTAGGTCTGAAATATTACTAAATTGCAAAAATTCTGTTTTAGTTGCCGAAAATGCGTGCCCAACAAACGCTACGTTTTTAAGACCAATTTTATGGCAATAATCTGCAATGAATTGGTGTTCTTCTGCTTCATATTTTCCTAACTCAAACATGTCGCCCAAAATCAATAGTTTGTTTTCTCCAGGCAAGGCAGCAAAATTTCTAATACTGGCCTCCATGCTGCTGGGGTTGGCATTGTAAGCATCCAAGAAAATCTTGTTACGGGTTGTCTCTAAATATTCGGAGCGTAAGTTTTGTGGCTTATATTGGGCAATGCCTGCGCTTATTTGCTCGCTGCTCAAGCCAAATTCATAGCCAATAGCCAAGGCTGCCATAATGTTTTCTAAGTTATAATCACCGCTTAGGTGGCTCTTAAATACTTGGTCTTTTACTTTAAACTCAATTGTGGGTTGAAGGCTGATGATGTGCGCTTGATAATGGGCTTGGTGGTTTTCATTTGCACCATAAGTAATTCTATTCTTTATTTGGTTTGACCCTATCATTAATACTTCATCTGCCGCATTTACAAAGGCTGTCCCTTGGTTTAGTTCTATGAAGTAATCATACAATTCTTTGTTGGAGCGAATAACCCCTTGCAAATCTCCAAAGCCCTCAAGATGGTCTTTTCCGTTGTTGGTTACTATACCATGACTTGGTTGTGCAATTTGGCAAAGCAATTTGTTTTCGCCCTCGTGGTTGGCTCCCATTTCTATGATGGC
>CAYUDC010000152.1:0-4930 GCA_964443415.1 uncultured Chitinophaga sp.
AATATTTGGGATGAGCGCCATATAAAAGACAGCCTAGTAACTTTTAAAGGCTCACAAATTTATGATGTAGCCCTTGACCATTTAAATCATATTGTAGCGGTGCACGAGGGTGGATTTATGGTAATTAATCCTGCCAATAATCAAATAAAGCAATATTCGTATTTATTAAACAAGCAACAAACCTTGTTTAAAAACATGTATCATGTGCTTAAAGACAAAAAAAAGCATTTATGGTTAAGTTCTAATGTGGGTGGATTGATACAAATATCGCCTGACAACAACTATGAAATCATACAAGTAATCAACGAAGAAAAAGGACTTCCAGGAAATGATGTTACTGATATCTTTTTAGATGAACAGCAAAATGTGTGGGGCATTTATTCGGATCAAATATTTAAGGTAAATCCATTCAACCAGCATGTTTCAATTTGGAATCAACAAAACGGATTAAGCATTCCAGCCAATAGTTGGAGTAAAATGTATATAGGAGCTGGGAAAATTTACTATAGTGTATTAGACCGAATAGTTTTTTTGGATAAAAGAAAACTAGAACAACAACTGGTATGGAAAGCAAATGTATACATAGAACAGTTAACACAATACCAGGGGAATTTTAATAGTTATCAGGTTCCTACTGAAATTAGTTTACCTAATCAGCACAATAGTTTTAGCCTGATGTTAGGTATTAATCCAATGTTGTTGAACCAACTTAGTACACTAAGGTATCGTTTAAATGAAAACGAGCCTTGGATTGAGCTGGGGAGCGAAAGGGATATTCATATTCAGAATTTATCTGCTGGCAACTACCAATTAGAAATATCATTTAAATCATTGTACCACCAATATTGGTCGGAGCCCCAACAGTTATTAATGATTAAGATAAAGCAGCCATTTTATTTTCAGACATGGTTTATCGCCTTAACCTTACTGGTAATTTCTGGAATTTATTATGCCTTTTATCGCATGAAAATTCAGAAGAATCAAATAAAAAGCATGTTGGAGAAAAAGGTAGATGAGCTAAAAACAGAGGCATTAAGAAGTCAGATGAATCCACATTTTTTATTTAACTCACTCAACTCCATTAACTATTATATTATAAAAAATGAAACCGAAAAGGCTTCTGATTATTTAAAAAAATTCTCAAAACTTATACGAATGATTTTAAACCACTCTAAAACGGATTTGGTGAATTTAGAAGAGGAAATAGACATTAACAGATTGTATATAGAGTTAGAGCAAATGCGCTTTAATAAGGCATTTGAGTTTGTGTTAAATAAATCTACTCAAATAGATTACGATTGTATATATGTGCCTAGTATGTTATTGCAGCCATTTATAGAAAATGCCATTTGGCATGGGTTAATGCATAAAAAAGAATTTGGGTTGTTGAGCATTGATATTTATAAAAAGGATACAGAAACTATTGTAATAGACATAGAAGACAATGGCATAGGCAGGCAAAAAGCGGCCTTACTTAAAAGCAAAAGTGCTACCGAAAAAAAGTCTTATGGCACAGAAATCACTTTTGAGCGCATAAGCTTGTTTAACAAACGAGGATACGAGTGGCAAATTTCTTTTGAGACAGCAGATTTATATAACGACTTACAAGAGGCATCCGGCACTAAAGTGAGTATTTTACTGAAACCTAAACCATAGCATGAAGATAAAAACAGTATTGTTAGACGACGAATTTCATAGCACAGAAATTCTAGAGGATTTAATTTTAAAAAATCTGCCACAGGTAGAGATATTGGCCAAATTTAATGAACCAGAAAAGGCATTGGCATTTTTAAAAACCAATAAGGTTGACTTACTTTTTCTGGACATAGAAATGCCACATTTAAATGGGTTTGAACTACTAGAAAAATTGAATGAAGAAGGCAGTTTGCCATCGGTTGCTTTTGTAACGGCTTACGACCAATATGCCTTAAAGGCATTTAAGTATTCGGCATTTAACTATTTACTTAAACCGGTGGAAAAGGAAGATATTATTCAGTTGGTAACGCAATTTGAACAAAGAAACAAACACCAGCAAGATGAGCAATTGCAATATTTAATATCCTTGTTTAGAAAGCAAAATAATTTCGAGAAATTGGTACTATCTGTTCAAGATGGTTTTGAAATTATTCAGGTAAACGACATCATACATATCGATTCGGATTCTAACTACAGTACTTTGTATATAGAAAACAACAAAACGATAGTGATAGCAAGAACTTTAAAAGACTTTGAATCTACCCTTAAAGAGAAGGGCTTTTTAAGGGTACATCATTCTCATTTGGTTAATTTATCCAAAATAACAAAATTTATTAAGGCAGACGGAGGATATGTATTGATGTCTAATGGCAATAAAATTAACGTAAGCAAGTCTAAAAAAGAGGATTTAATTAAGTTTTTTGAAAGTATTTAGGTAAGCACAGATTTACTTTGCCAACACTAATAAGGAGAATCCTCCAAATACCTTTACGGAAGTATCCGGAAACAAATTAAACAATATTCTTCGGGGAATACGAGCCATTTGGGCCAGCAAAGTATGTTGCGGCAAGTCTAGCGAACCCGCAGTATAAAAATAATCCTGCACCTCAAATCCAGCATCTGTTAAGGTGGCAAGGGCTGTTTCTTTGGTAAAATAATGCAAATGCCCTACTAATTTTCTTTTGGCCATAAGATTATTTCTAAGCACGGCTTGAACCGAAATGTCTAAAGGTATGTGAAAGATAGTATAGTCTGATTTTCCTTTGCAGGCTTTTAAAAAACCAAGATAATCTTCTACGTGTTCAAAAACATCCATCATTAATAGCAAATTGGGATGTGCATTAGCCTCTAAGAAGTTCTCGTGTTTAAAGCTAAGCCTTTCTTTTACCCTAGACTGCGTCATGGCAATCGCATCTAAAGAGATATCATACCCTACAAATTGAATGTGTTGAGCCATGGAAGCATGCAATTGATTTAATATTTCTCCTGCGCCACAACCAATTTCGCTAATAGAGCCAGGGTTTAACTGGTTTTTATGAATCATTTTTAACACCTGCTTGGCTTTCCATGGCGAATCTTCTACATGCCAAGTGGGGTTTTTCTGAAGGTATTTTCCGTTTTCTTCTGTATAATGCTCTAATGCCATTGCTCAATTACCAATATTTATATGAATAATTACCCCATTCTGAGGCATGGCAATATAGATTTTATTTTTTAGACTCAGAATGGGGTAATTACTAGCGTGCCTTTTTAAAGCCACTGCTACTTATAATTGATATTGCAAACCAAACAACATCTGCAAAGAATTGTGCTTGAGGGCTCCATTATTCACCATTGTCATTTTGCTGATGTTAGTTAAGCCCAATTGATTGCGAACTTCTGCCGAAAGACTCCATTTACTATTTAATGGAATAACTGCCCCAGCGCCGGCTACAAAGCCCATATCTACATCATAGTGAGAGCTATTTAAATCTGTTTCATTACCCGGAAACCTTTGCTCGGCAGAAAGCAGATACGAAGCATAAGGTCCCGCATTGATAAAGCCTTGTACAGATTTAATTTTTCCGATATGATACCTGCAAAGCAAGGGAATGGTGAGGTATTGATAATCCATAAAAACATTTTGTGTGCCTAAGGCTTGCCCGATGGCATCGTATAAAATAAATTCTATCATAGAGCCCTTTAACTCATAAGCCAATCCGGTTTTTATAGAAAACTTTGGGTTGATGGTATATTGTAAGGTAGGTCCAGCAAATAGAGCCAAACGAGGCATATGCATATCGCTAATAACGTCATTGCCTCTTAAACTGCTGAGGGCCGGACCGCCTTCTAGGCCAATTGTCCACTTAGAAGTTTGGGCTAACAAGTTGAATGAAACAAACAGCATCATGGCTGTTATCATGATTTTTTGGGTTTTATACATGGTACTCATTTTAAATTTTACCTCCACTAAACGGAAAAGTTGTTTAGATTGTTGTTTGGGTTACAAAATCCTTACAAATCCTTATATTTTAGCCTTGTTTCGGCTTTTTGCATCATCCTTTGGAGGATGAGGACTGCCAACTGCGGGGCAATTTCTTTGGGTTGATTTCCGGCAAATACCTGCTTCACTTTCTTTTCATCCACGTCTATCCGATACAATAGCTGCAATAAACCTTCCATGTCGTTTAACAGATAATCTACCAAGCGCTCCTGCAAAGCTTGTTGCATAGCATCCAGCGACAAGGCTTGGTTCAAACCGAAATCTTTAGACAATAACTCTGCTGCAACTTTTTCTATTTCGCTCATGCTCAGCTATATTTTTTTAACAAATATACCCGAATTCCAATCGGCATTTGCCAAAGTTTCGCTTATTTTGCGCCGTGTTTAAAAATACTTGGGTCGACCCAACTTTTTAAGCGCTCTTTTGTTGAATTATTAAACCACTAAAAAGAATATGGTATTTGATTTAGAAATGATTAAGGCTGTGTACGAACGCATGCCTTCGCGCATTGCAGCCGCTCGCAAAGCCGTTAACAAGCCATTAACGCTTGCCGAAAAGATTTTGTATAGCCACCTTACCCAAGGTGATGCCTCTGAGGCTTATGGCAGAGGAAAAAGCTATGTAGACTTTAATCCAGACCGCGTAGCCATGCAAGATGCTACTGCGCAAATGGCTTTGTTGCAGTTTATGCAAGCCGGACGCCCTAAAGTAGCAGTGCCGTCTACGGTACATTGCGATCACTTGATTACAGCCAAAGTAGGCGCCGAGCAAGACTTAGCTACCGCCAATAAAGAGAGCAAAGAAGTATACGATTTCTTGGCCTCGGTTTCTAACAAATACGGCATTGGCTTTTGGAAGCCAGGTGCAGGTATCATTCACCAAGTGGTATTAGAAAACTATGCCTTCCCGGGTGGCATGATGATTGGTACCGATTCTCACACTGTTAACGCGGGTGGTTTAGGAATGGTGGCC
>CAYUDC010000153.1:0-4894 GCA_964443415.1 uncultured Chitinophaga sp.
AAGTTGTTTTTTTGGGTGGCATTTCTTTTACCTATCCATTTTTCTGCAGAGGTAAAAGCATAATCAGATGGGCCATTGGTGCCAGCGGCTTGGTAGGGGAAAACCATTCCTCTTCCGGCGTTTCCAAAATTAGATTGGAATTCTGTCATTATTGGTTCGCTAAAAAATCCTGCTTGTACATGAGAATCTCCTATATGGAAAATACTTACTTTTTCTTTATGCTTTAATTGCAATTGCATGAGGGCTGCCCCAAAGGAATTTAGATTTTCCGGAAATTCAATTTTTGATAGATCAGATTTAATAAATGGATATTGCTTGATAATAGAATCAATATTTATTTGGGCAGCCGAGGGTTGGCAGCCAATACTAAGCAGGATGGTTATTTTTAACAGATTTTTGAGCATCTTGGTTTACTTTTTTATATGATTCTAACTCCTTCATCAGCCATTGATAAAAGATATCGGCAGCGCGCTTGGCACCTTGATGATTAAGGTGGGTATAATCGAGGTTGGCCAAACGAGGCTTTTCTTCTTCTACCCATCTTTTCATGGAGTTGTATCCACCCATTGATTTGTAGAGGTTCCAAAAACATATTCCTTCTTCTATGGCAATTTTGGCTTGGAGGTTTACAAATAATGGAATGTCTGGCTCGGTTTCATAGCCATTGTTAGACCTGTAGGATTTATCGCTCACACTTACTAATAGTATGGTGGCATTTGGAAAGGAGCTCTTAATATGTCTAATAGCCTTTTTGATGCCTCTTTTATACCAAGAGTAATCTCCAAGCTCATGGCCCACCACATTTAGTCCATAGTGCAAAATAACTAGTTTACAGTTTAATGCCTCCGAATAGGTTTGGTAATTGTCTTTAGGAATACTAGTTAGCATGGTGCCAGAGTGACCTCTAAATGAGAAATTATCTACATATATACCAGGGCCACTTTCTAAGTTTATTCCATATAAAATGGGTGCTCCTTGTTGAACCTCAATTTGTAATTTGCCAAAAGGCTTCATTTTCTTCAAGGTAAAGTAACTGCTTTCAATATTGGGTTGCATACGAAGCTCAAAGCTCTCACTATCCGTTACCAGTTTTAACAAGGCATCTGAATGTCCTTTATAAAATAAGTGAGCGCTCTGGTAAGGTTTATCTGCTTTATTTTTAATAAATTTTGCCGAGGCAAGTTTGTCTCCTAAGAAGGTGTATCCGCTTATGCCTAAGCTGTATTTTTTAGGGGGCTTTTTGTTTAGATGGAAGTTAGTCCATTTGTTGTTATAGGTATGTGTAATAGACGTTCTATAAGACGCCGACGGAGAGGTGATGGGCATAAAACCAACGCCAGCGCCACCAAACCTAGTCTGCATTTTTTTTCTTAAGTCAGAGGTTAATAAATCCCCTTCAATCATCGAGTCGCCAAAATAAGCAATGTGCACGGCGGTGTTTTCATATTCATGAGACAGAAAGCTTTCGAATAGTTTAGAGAAATCACCAAAACTTATCAAACTGGTATCGGCCTTTTGTATGGCTAATTGTTGAGAGGGTGTTAAGCTGTCTTTTTCTAATTCAGTTGAATCGCCTTCCACTATCACCTCAAAAGCAGACTTAGGTTTCTCTTTTGTTTTTATATCCGAAAGTAAATCGGGTAGATGGGTTATGCCAAAAGCACCCGATGTCAAAGAGTAAACACTATAAATAAGCACATTCAATAGTAGTATTTTAACTACTACGCTCAATTTACTCATAACATACCTCCAAATTGATATTGCTAATATCCACTCCTTTCAGCGTTTGAATATATTGGGTTGAGCTTGCATATTTAATTCTTATCAAAAAATCATAATAATCTTCATGAATATCTAGGTATTTTCTTTGCTGCCAACGCTTGTAATAATCTATGCATTGTTGCCAAGATTTAAATTTCATATAAGTTTTTTGGTACCTAAAGCCAAACATGTTTTTACTTTGTAAGTATAACTTAGATTTAAACCACCCTGTTTCAAGAATGGCTTGTTTGAGCACAATATCTGGATACAGAATTTGAGCATATAAAATATAATCTGCCACTTCTTGAGGGGTTGGGTACAAAACCTCCTCTCTCAATTCAATTACTGCTTTTTCTTCCAACTGCCTATTGTCATTAATCAACAGCACAAATAAACATGTAAGAAAGTATCTCATTGATTTGAAAGTAAATAGGTATGTTTAGATTAAAACAAAAATATTCTTTATCGGCAATGATTCTAACAAAACTTTAATTTTTATTGGTTTGTCCTCCTTTTCAATGTTTAGCCTATGTATTGTTAAAACTATTTTTTTTAGGTCTGACCCAAAAATGCTACAATTGAATAATCATTATAAAAAGCAATGGCATTAAGTAGATTTTGGAGTTGGATGATTGTACTCAGCAGTTTGTTTGTATTTTATATGTTGGGCGCAGGTAAGCTATATTCCCTTAATGGGATGGTAAATGGCAAGCAAAATGATCCGGTACTCATCAACGAAACACCCTTAGCGAGTTTGTCGGGTGATAGTAGTTTGGTGGCTTTGATCAATCTACAAAAAGGCGAGATAGTTGCGCATACAGATGGCAAGCTTTACAAGCTTTTGCCAACTGGATTGGTAGAAATATCTCAGGGTAAACAGGCTGCTGATGGGATTTTTCCCACCTGCAAAAATACCATTATGGATATTTGGCTGCCGCTCATTGGTTATCTTACCTTTTTTTGTGGGCTGTTAAACTTGCTTAGCGATTCTAACGCTACCGATAAGTTGGCTAAATTAATGGCACCATTCTTTGCAAGGATTTTTCCAGAGTTACCCAAAGGCCATCCCGCCTATGGTTTTATGACGATGAATTTTGCTGCTAATTTTTTGGGTTTAGACAATGCCGCCACACCCTTTGGATTAAAAGCCATGGAAAGCATGCAAGAACTTAACACCGAGAAGGAGAGGGCAAGTAATAGTCAAATCATGTTCTTGTGTTTACATGCCGCTGGCTTAACGCTCATCCCTACTTCTATCATTGGATATCGTGCAGCTCAAAATGCTGCTAATCCTGCAGACATTATGTTGCCTACCATCATTACTTCTTTTGTAGGTACTATTGCTGCCTTGGTTTTTGTAAGCATCAAGCAAAAAATAAATCTGCTTAACTTAGTCGTTATTGGATTTTTGGGTGGTATTACTGCCATCATTGCCCTTTTACTGGTTTATATTCAAACACTCAGTGGCATTGCTAAACTTCATTTTACAGGGAATTTAAGTAATGCTGTATTGTTGTTTATTATCTTAGCCATTGTGGCATACAGCATTTATAAGGAGAAGATTTTTAAGGAAAATCAAACCAATATTTTCGAATCATTTGTGCATGGTGCCAAAGACGGCTTTACCACAGGTTTAAGGGTAATGCCATACATGATTGCCATGCTGGTGGCTTTAAGTATTTTTAGAAATAGTGGATTAATGCAAATTTTGCTCGGTGGCATTACAAGTGTCATGGAAATTTTTGGCGTAGATGCACAAATAATCAATGCAATTCCGGTTGCCATCATGAGGCCCTTTAGCGCTGGTGGTTCACGAGGTTTTATGCTCGACGCCATGAAAACTTATGGGGCAGATAGCCTTACAGGGCAATTGGCTTGTTTATTTCAAGGAGCGGCCGAAACCACTTTTTATGTAGTGGCTTTGTACTTTGGTTCGGTAAATGTAAAGAATGCTCGCTATACTTTAAGCATTATGTTGCTGGTAGATTTGGTTTGTGTATTGGCCGGAATTGCGGTGGTTAAATTGTATTTTTAGTAGGTATCAAACCTATTTGATTTTCCTGCTTTACTAAAGAATAAGCGTGACCCATCACCATGCTCATATGATGGGGCTCGTGACCAGACGGAATGCCAAATACAACAGGCTTTTGGATACTATCGGCCATTTCTAAAATAATCTCATAAGCATTTTTTCCAAACGGAATAGCATTGTCCTTCATATCACTCATGTCTCCAATGATAAAGCCTTTGATGTGGTTTAAAACCCCTGCGCGTTTTAGGCCTTGCATCATGCGGTCTATGTGATATAAATATTCATCTAAGTCTTCGAGAAACAACCAGCAGTTATCTAAATTAGGGAAACTGTTTGAACCTAGAATCGCATATAAAACCGATAAGTTACCACCCATTACTACATAAGGGCTTGGGTCTTTAAAATCAAAGGTGTTCAAAGGGTTTGATTTGAACCAAATTTCTTGCGGGCCTGTAAAAAGCGTATTTTTTAGATGTACTAAACTTTCTATATGTTGTTTGGCAATTTGCATGTTTAGCGGCATGGGGCCGTGAATGGTGCAAAGACCAAGGTTTTTATAAAAGTGTGTAATCAATACAGTGATATCACTAAAGCCTATAATCCATTTAGGATGCTGGAGCAGTAAATCAATCCTTATTTCATCTACCATCCTTACGGTGCCATACCCTCCTCTTGCGCAGAAAATGGCTTTTACTTGTGGGTTTGCCAATAGCTTGTTAAAAGCGTTTGCGCGGTGGGAATCGCTGCCGGCAAATTGGTTTTGTTCGGCAAATAGTTCGGGTTGAACCAAAACGTTTAAACCCCAATTTTCGAGCAAGGCGATGGCATCATGCATTTCTTCTTTAGATACTTTACGGGCAGTAGCAGCAATGGCTACGGTATCGCCTTTTTGCAGAATGGGTGGAGTAATCATTACGCAAATATATTTAAATGTAATTTAGCAAAATAAGATGGATTTAAATTGATTTTACTCTTATGAATCCTAAATTTGAGTTATTAATAACACCTATGATAACGGTTGATCACTATTTAAAAACCTTTCCGGTTTCGGTTCAAACCGAACTAAAAAAAATTAGAAGCTTAATATTAGCCGAGGTGCCA
>CAYUDC010000154.1:0-3278 GCA_964443415.1 uncultured Chitinophaga sp.
CTGATTGCTCAGAGGCTTTGGCGGTGCGGACGGGACTCGAACCCGCGACCCCCTGCGTGACAGGCAGGTATTCTAACCAGCTGAACTACCGCACCATTGTTCCGTTTGGGGAGTGCAAATATAGAAATCTTATTCTACTTGTCAAGCGTTTTTTAAAAATTTTTGAAAAACGCCTTAATTCACTAAAATTGCTCCAGCTTTACTCGCTATTATACTAATTAAAACATATGTCACATTTCGACTTCGAAAAGCCTATCCAAGACCTAGAAGAACAATTGGCCGAACTAGCCAAAGTTCATGAAAAAGGAAAGGTAGATATGAGTTCTAAAATTTCTGAACTCGAACAAAAAATTCTTGAAACCAAAAAAGAAGTTTACTCAAACCTCAATGGTTGGCAAAGGGTTCAAATTAGCAGACACCCAGAAAGACCTTATACCCTCGATTATATCGAACACTGCTTCGAAAACTTTATAGAGCTTCATGGCGATAGAACCGTAAAAGACGATAAAGCCATGGTAGGTGGTTTTGCCACCTTTAACGGCCAAAGCGTGATGGTAATAGGACAACAAAAAGGTCGCAATACCAAACAACGCCAGTTTAGAAACTTTGGCATGCCTAATCCAGAAGGCTATAGAAAAGCCCTACGCTTGATGAAAATGGCCGAACGCTTTAACATTCCTGTAGTATGTATGATTGATACTCCCGGCGCATCTCCTGGTTTAGAAGCAGAAGAACGCGGACAAGGTGAAGCCATTGCCAAAAACCTCTACGAAATGAGCGTACTTAAAGTGCCTATCATTTGCATTATCATCGGCGAAGGTGCCAGCGGTGGTGCATTGGGCATTGGCGTGGGCGACCGCGTGCTCATGATGGAAAATACTTGGTACTCGGTTATCTCTCCAGAGTCTTGCTCTTCTATCTTATGGAGAAGTTGGGAGCATAAAGAAAAGGCTGCAGATGCCCTTAAATTAACAGCCAGTGATATGCTTGCCAATAAACTTATCGATGGCGTTATCCCAGAGCCTTTGGGCGGTGCCCACAATGATATCGAAGCAACCTATCAAACCCTAAAAACTACATTGACCAACGAATTGCAATCATTAGCCAATGTGCCTGTAGAGAAACTCATAGAAACACGCATCCAGAAGTTCTCAGACATGGGGGCTTATATCGAAGAATAATGCATTGAATCAGCACTCCTGATGCTAAATTCCAAAGCCAGGGGTGCTGATATCAAAATTGGTATGGGGTGGATTTTCGACCGCTGCATAATGACGGATAATGTCTTTGCTGGTAATTAAACCTACCAATTTATCTTGCTCGCAAACAGCTAAGCTTTGTATATTTCCTTTAACCATTAACAACAATGCCTCCGATATGTCTGCATCTGGCGCAATACATATGGGTTGAGGTGTCATTACATCCTTTAGCGGAAATTTTGCATTCATTTGCTCTTTGCCCAAAGGCTCGCCTTGCATGCAGGTGCTATCCATGATGCGAATGATATCATTTACACTTAAAATCCCCACCAACTGCTCTCCTTCCAACACAGGCAAATGCTGCAAGTGTTTGTTAGCAAAAAAATGAATGGCTTCACTTAAGGTGTTGTGCGCCGAGGCTACGATAATATCGCTGGCGGTCATTAAATCTTTTACGAGTACTTTTTTCATGGTGATCAAATTATACTCAAATGTATAGGCCATCCAGCACTATTTTTATGAGCGCTATCAGTCTGTCACATGAAAAAAATCAGGTTTTAAACCTTCATCAACTTCTCGGCTGCCTTCTCTAAGGTTTCGTTGGTTTTGGCAAAACAAAACCTCAATACGTTATTGTCATTCTTCTTATGATAAAATACCGAGGTGGGAATACTCGCAATTTTATGCTCCTTGGTAAGCCTTACCGCAAAATCAACGTCGCGTTCTTGGGTAATCTTGCCATAGTTTAGCAATTGAAAATAACTACCATGACAAGGCATGATTTTAAAGTTAGAACCACGAATGAGCTTTTGAAAATAATCTCTCTTCTCTTGGTAAAAGGCACCTAGTTCTAGGTATGCCGACTCATGCGCTAAGTAATCGGCTAAAGCATATTGGATAGGCGTATTGGCACTAAATGCCATAAATTGATGCACCTTTCTAAACTCTTTGGTGATGTTCTCTGGGGCTAAAACATAACCCATCTTCCATCCTGTGGTATGATACGTTTTTCCAAAACTGCTGATAATGATACTGCGCTCTGCTAACTTGGCAAACCTTGCCACACTTTGGTGTTTGTGCTTATCAAAAATAATATGCTCATACACCTCATCACTTAATACAATCACATCAGTATTATCAAGTATCTTCTGAAGCTTTAACATATCTTCATCTGATAAAACTGAACCCGTTGGATTATGAGGAGTATTGATCATAATCATCCTGGTTTTAAAGTTGATGAGGCGCTTTACCTCTTCCCAATCTACTTTATACTCTGGATATTTTAATTCGTAAAAAACAGCCTTAGCACCGTTTAATGAAATAGCAGGCACATAGCTATCATAACAAGGCTCTAATACTATCACTTCATCGCCCTCTCCTACCACCGCGCTAATGGCAGCAAAAATGGCGTGCGTAGCACCTGGCACAATGGTCACCTCTTTGTCGGCATCATACACCGCACCATACAATTTCTCTGTTTTCTCGGCAATGCGCTCTCTTAGTTTTATCACACCCGGCATGGGCGCATATTGGTTCAACCCTTTTACCATATAATGGTTTACCAAATCTACCAACTCCCTACTGCACTCAAAATCTGGAAAACCCTGAGCCAAGTTTATCGCAGAATGCTCTTGAGCAAGCGCCGACATAACCGTAAAAATAGTGGTGCCAGTGTTGGGTAGTTTGCTCTTAATGGTTCCGGTAAAATTCATATTTTGTAGGCTTACGAAAATCAATGATAATTAATGGAAAATCTAATTTCAACGACATTTTTCTAATACTTTGACTCTTTGTGTTTTAATATTTTTTTTAGAACTATTCTAACAAGCATTTGGGTAAACAATAGAGAATTGATATACTCGTATAAATAATTACTCTTATGTTACTAATTGCAGATAGCGGTTCAACGAAAACAGATTGGTGTTTGGTGCAAAAGGATGGCAACAACCAAAAAATTTTTCATACCATTGGATTCAATCCATATTTCATCGATACCGAAGCCATCTTTTATTCTCTATCCGAAAACCTATTAAAAGATTTAGATGCCAACTTGGTGAGCGAAGTGCATTTTTATGGCGC
>CAYUDC010000154.1:3378-4797 GCA_964443415.1 uncultured Chitinophaga sp.
CAAATATTCCATACCCTTTACACTACCCAATTTCCAAATAGATACTTGGCTAGTTTTTGCAAATTTGCAGATGAATATGTAACACATCCCTACATTAAAAATAAGGTGCGTGATTCGTTTAGAGATTTCTTTAAGAATCTTGTAGCTAAATACCCAGATTATAAAAACTATAAGTTTAACTGCGTAGGTTCTGTAGGCTTTGTCTTTAGAGAAATTCTAGAAGAAGTGGCGCTAAGCTACGATATGCACATTGGAAAAGTAATCAAGTCGCCATTAGAAGACCTGGTTAATTTTCATGTGAACGAAGCTTAAGGTTTTCTTCTTAATAAAATCAAACCCTGCTTATTGGGAACAGTTTCCCAATAAGCACTTTGCTGCAAAGAATCTATAAAAGCATTACCCTCTTGTTCATTTAAAGGATAATACGAGGCTTGTGCTTCATCTAAAATCACCCATTGCGCTTCTTGCACATAAGGAAAATGATAAGCCTCTTTTCTATTGGCCAAATGTGGCAAGAAATTAGATTGAGCGCACACCTTTGCTTCCGAATTTATCGATTTAAAAAAAGCTAGCTTCTCGTCTAATAACTTTGGTTTTTGGTAACGGTTCAACTCAAATACATTCTCGCGCATTGGGTCAAACCATACCTTTCTATGTTGCATGCTAGTGGCGGTTTGAACCAAAGCCATTATTGCCACTAAGCCTAAAATCCAGCTTCTATTTTTCGAGGTAAATTGTTTAAATACAAAAATCAAAGCCAAAGACAACAAAGCGGCAAACTCTACTTGATAGTGGTTATTCATTCCCCAAAAGGCAGTTTCTTTGTTCCACATTTTTTGCATGAGCAAGGGCAAAGCCATGACCAAAAACGCAGGCTTTCTAAGCCAAAGCCAAGCACCAGAAAACAGCAGCGCCCATAAAAATTCTTGCTTGTAAATTTCATCCGCATCGGGCTGCACGTGGCTCAAGAAAAACATGCGAATCATTTCGATGGGATGCGAAACGATATAGACTACTATTTCTCCTAAACTATTGCCTAAATGCGAATACCTGCTCAACTGTTCAAATTTACCTGTGCTGCTAAACGTGGGCATCAGCCAAAACGAGCAAGCTAAAAACCATAAGACAGCAACCAATAGCATGCAAATGGGCATCCATTTTTGAAAAACATTTTTCTGTTTTACCAGCAGCCAAAGCCCCACCGCAATGGCTATCATCCAAATGGCCATGTTTTCTTTGGCAATGAGCATTCCAATAAAAGCCAATACGCTGATGGCAGCTTTGCTATGATAATAGCCATACACCAGCCAAGGCAATAAACAGGCTGCTATCACATTGTCGTGATAATCCACTGCCAACGCATTAAAAATTCCAAAGAATACATAGTAATGCACTTGGATCAAACCTTGTTCTATCTTG